>JAVEZD010000024.1:0-5993 GCA_034003165.1 Bacteroidales bacterium
TCCGGTAGCTTCTTAGAAACAGGAACATAACCAGCGAAACCAGTATAACTGCTAAAATCAGATCATAAACTACTGAATTTACTGCAGCAATGGTCATGTCAGTTGAATCATCAGCAACAACAAATTTTACTCCGTATCCCGGGTTGGCACTTTCAATCTCTTTTAGTTTCGAGTTCACTAATGTTGAAACTTCAACCGCATTGGCATCACCTTGTTTCTTCAACAGAAGCCCTATCCCGTTAGTTCCGTTGAATCGGCTTACTGAACTTATCTCTTTCACTCCATCGATGACGCTTGCCACATCTTTTACATATACCGGCATCCCGGGCGCAGGCATGGCAACCTGAACGTTCATGATGTCGTTTACTGTCGCGAATTTTCCGGTCAGACGGACTGGATTACTCTCTTTGTTGGTCTGAGTTTTTCCTGCAGGCAGATCAATACCTGAACGGTTAATGGCTTCAACAACCTGAGAAATAGATAGCTTATGCAGTTTTAGTTTGTCCTGATTGACCTTTACCTGAATCTCGCGCTCTTCACCCCCAAGCATCGTAATTTCAGCAACCCCTTTCAATTGTTGAATCTGTGGCAGATACTCGTCTTTCATTTTCTGATAGAATTCAGTGGAAGGTAAATTGCTTGTTGCACTGATCGAAATGATAGGCAGATCGTTGGGAGAAACCTTGCTCATCACGGGACTCATAATATCTGCAGGGAGATCTTTTCTAATATTGTCAATATACCGCTGGGCATCCTGCATGGCTATGCTCAAATCTGTTCCGTATTTAAGGTTGGCAATAATTACTGATGCGTTGGGCATTGATTTAGTCTCCAGATAATCGACTCCCTCAAGATTTGACAAGGCATCTTCTATCTTTCTGGAAACAGAAGTTTCCACTTCATTGGGTTCAGCACCAGGGTACATTGTTTTTATTACAATCACAGGCTGGTTAAAGTCAGGCAATAACTCATAACCCAGGTTTGTAAAGCCAATTATTCCCAATAAGGCAAATACGCTGAAAAGAACTATTATCAGCGATGGACGATTGATTGCTGTTTTTGTAATATTCATAATTTTCAGTTGCTTATTGTCACATTTGCGCCATCAAAAAGATTGATAAACCCGTTGGTAATTATCATATCACCTTCGGTTAATCCGCTTGTAACCTGTACCTTATTTTGAAAACGTTTTGAAGTTGTGATAGTCTGAAGAGTAGCTTTGCCATTTTTTACCAGAAAGACCTGTGGATTAATGTTTGTTCCAATAATGGCAGATGCCGGGATAATTATTAATTTTTCTTCTTCATTGTTTTTCAGCTGTACATGGCCAAACATACCTGCCTTGATTTTAAGATCAGCAGTGTTGTTTAAGGAAAACTGCACCGGGAAACTATTCCCCATATTTGCTTTGCTCCCAGTCATGATAACTTTCGCCGGTAACATCAATTCCGGAAAAGCATCAGGTAAAAGAGTGTATTGCTGATTTGTTTCGAATTGATTTAGCTCGTGTTCGGGCACGTTTACAGTAAATTTAAGGCTTGAGATATCTGTGATCTGGAGTAGGGGAACACCTGGTGCCGCGAAGGCTCCTTCTTCGGTAAGTTTCGCTGTAACAATCCCATTGAAAGGTGCCCTAATAGTCGTTTTACTGATTTGCTCTTTTATTGTTTCCCTCTGTACTCTGGCTGATTTTAAGGCCAATTCAGTCTTTTCCAGTTGAACTCCCTGAATGGCATCCGCCTGGGCAAGCACAGTGTACCGTTTTACGTCAGCTTCCAATCCTTCAATCTGAATTTCAATGGCTTGTAATTGCAGATTAAGCAAGGAGTTGTCAAGTTGAACCAAAGCCTGTCCTTTCCGGACCTGGCTACCAGGATCTACCAGTACAGAAGTAATCATTCCCTGAATATCTGCACTGATTCGGGTTTCTTTATTGGGCTCAAAAGTTCCCGTGTAGGAAATATCGGTTTCAATACTTTCAGGTTTCAGAGTGTGTGCCTGTACATTTATTGCCTGTTCTTTATCGTATTGATAAACCCTGCTTACAGTGGTTTCTTTATTGCTTTTAAGACGAATTATTACTATGGCAATTAAAACCAATGCTACAATTATGTAAATGATAGTTTTTTTCATTTCCCCAATTATTAAGTAGTATTTTTAATTTTTTAAAGTAATCAGGTTGCCTGTCACCCGTTTGTATTCCAATTCAGCTTTTCGAAGATTTACCATCGCAACTATATAGTTTTGCTGCGATTCCCGTAATGAATTGTCGGCAAGCAGCAAATCAGTAATAGTCGCTAGTCCTTGTGTGTTTTCGAGCACAGTATTTTCATAAATCTTTTTCGCCAGATTTATCTGATTTTCAACTGTTGCTATGTTTTGACTTGCAAGTGAGTATTGCATTTCAGCGTTAATCAGGTCGAGTTTGGATTTTTCAGATACCAGTTCTTTCTGAAGATTTGCTTTCTGGATGTCTATCTTTTTCTGTTGAATTTTGTGTTTTGTAATCGTACCATTAAACAATGGGATCGACAGTTGAGCGCCAACATAACTGATTGGATGAAAATTGAAGAAACTGTTGGCGCCGGTTGTGCCAAAACCATTTGTACCATAGATCCCGTAGGCCCCCAGTGAAGGTAATCTTGAATTTTGAAGTCCTTTAAGCTCAGCATAATTAAACTGTAATTTTTTGTCAATCAGCTTTATATCTGTAGTCGTCAGAATCTGAGGATTTAACGGGACCAGAGTGGTTTCATTTATTGAAACCTGTATGCTATCAGAAATTTCTTTACCCATCAGAAATTTGAGTGCATTTAATACTTGCTGCTGCTGCGAGAAAACGGTTTTTCTTTGATTTGCCAACTGATCGAGTTGTAACCGGAGCCTGTCTACATCTGTTCCTTTGACCATTTCTTGCTGGTAGAGTAATGTGGTGGTTTGCACCAGCTTATTGGTATTTATTAAATTACTGTCCAGAAAAGTAAGTTGGTGAAGTAGAATTTGTGCATTGTAGTAGGCATTTGAAACTTCCATTATAACTTCTTCATCTGTTTTGATTTTTTGAATCTCTGAAAGTTCACTGGCAATCCGGGTAGCTTTTACAGCACCTGAAGCAGCTGCGTTGTAAATTGGAACTGAGAGTTGAAGATTGGCATTTAGAATCTGTGGTACACCAAACTGAACCTCCTTATAAGTACCTTCCGGTCCGCCAAAGGCTGCTGCAGGCATTAGCTGGTACGGCAGATCAATATTATAACGATAGTCAGCCATCCCATTCAATTTTGGGAACAGATTGCCTTTTGTCTCCTTGTTCTTTTCATTGGCCATAAAAACATCCTGTTGCGATAGCCTGATGGTACGGTTATACTGTAATGCAGTGTCGATGCATTGCTCCAGAGTAAGAGTTTGAGCTTTTGCGGCTACATCTGATATCAGAATTATTCCGATTAACACGATTGTTAAGAAACCATTCCTGGTTCGCTGCGTACTTAGTTTTAATATTTGTCCTGTTGTTTTTTGCTTTGTCTCCTTCATAGTCTTATTATTTAAGTCCCCATTCTATCTTAGAATCTCTGATTAGGTTACCGCCACTGTTTTCTATTTTACAATTCATACATGTAAGTAAATATTCACTAACTTGTGCTTTAAATTTTTTTACCTGGATTTTTTGTGCCTGTTAATCGTGAAATAGGCAAGCGCTGCGAGAACCAATGTTATAGTTATTCTGAAAATCATTGCACCCAAAGTCCTGGTCTCGGGGATTGCTTTTTTCATATTACCTGCTTTTAATTATAGTGAGAATTGATTGTACCATATTTCCTCCAATTCTGGATATATCAAATTGAAAACTGGCTATTCTCCATTTATACATTTGTAGTTTGAATGTTCCCATTACCATATGTATAAGTTCTTCGGCGGTAATGTCATTGGTAAATATTCCTTTTTGTTGTCCTTCTATTATGATGGGCATTAAGTGTTTTGTTTTTACATTCATAAGTTTAAGTATGGCTTCATTGATAAGCTGGCTTTCTTCCATCAGCCCATCTGAGAAAACAGCAACAACGAAGTGGGGATTTAAGCGAAAGAACCGGAACTGCTCCTTAAATAAGGCCCTGAATTTCTCTTCCGGATCAGACAAATCATTTATATCAGATAACCGTTTATCTATACTGTCAGCCAGGTAATTAAGCATCGCAACTATAATTTCCTCTTTACTGGTGAAATGACGATAAATTGCGCTTTCTGAAAATTGCATTTCTTTTGCCAGATTTTTTATGGTCAAACCACTTACTCCTGAAGTGGTAAGTAGTTTGCCGGCTGCTTCAATAATTTCTAACTGACGGGGAGTAATATCCATATTTATTCAATTATTAAGATTGTGTTTTATTGGTAATGTGCCATAACTGATATTTTTGCCTGGTTTTCCTGATTATTTATTGTATACTTCATCCAAACTATCATATATGTATGCACTTCCATTTTTTCTTTTCAAGATATTCTTATTTACATATTAAATAACAAAATAAAGTAAGTGAATGTTCACACACAAAGAAAAATAAAAGATATCGCATATCCAAAATAAAAAAATAAATATTTCACAGATACGAATAGAATAGTTTATTCAAACACGGGGAGACAGGATTAATATATTGTATGATAGTGAATTGACAAAAGTCAGCGTAGGAATAATTATTTATTTCTGGTTTCCATTTCCAGGAAAAGTTTTGCGTTCACTTTTGTCACATGTGCTTCTTCACTGAGAGGAAAGTGCCTGCCGTCTCACGGCTACAGTGCCGAATCGTACACGGCCTGAAGTATGTCTGACCTTATGTTCATCTGCGAAAGAAGATTATTGTCGCGCGAGGGATGAACCCTGTTTGAAAGGAAAATATAGCTTATGTTAAATACGGGATCTACCCATACAAAGGTGCCTGTAAAGCCTGAGTGGCCGAAGCTCTCCGGAGATACTCCTTCGGCAGGATAGGCTTCGACACCTTCCTTCGTGCTGTTGTCGAGCAGGGGCTTGTCAAAACCCAGACCCCGTCTGTTCTCATTCTCAGGGAACTGGACACTTGTATATTTCTTAACTATCTCAGCAGGAAAGATCCGTTCACCTCCGTATTCACCCATCCTGCGGTATAGCTCGAGAAGCTTCATGAGATCACCGGCAGAAGAGAAGACCCCTGCATGACCGGCAGCACCTCCCAGAAGCGCCGCCCCTTCATCATCAACATAGCCATGAAGCAGTTGTCTCCTGAAAACTGTATCAATCTCAGTCGGGACTATCCTGTCCCTGGGATACAGACCCACAGGATTGAAAACCATATCATGTATTCCTATCCTGTCGTGTATGTTCTCCTTAACAAAGGCCGTCCAGCTTCTTCCCGACAGATTATCTATAATATCGGGTGTCATTATAAAGCCAAGGTCAGAATAAAGGAACTTTTTCTTTCCCAATGGACTCTCAACAATCACATCAAAGATCTTCTTTCTGAAGTTCTCGTGCAGGAAAAGATTCTCGGCAACCTTAACAGGATAGTTATCAGAGTAATGGTCGCGGTATAGCCTTCTCCTGAGGGAGGTGTCCTTCCTTGTGGTCTCTTCCCAGAAGGGGATCCATGCCTTCAGGCCTGCCTGGTGACTCAGTATCTCCTTCATAGTCAGGTCACCTTTATTTGAATTCATATAGTCAGGAAGATATTCGCCTAACTTACGGTCAGGATCGAATCTGCCCTGGGCCTCCAGCAGCATAAGCGCCGGTGTGGTCGCTGCAATCTTGGTAAGGGAGGCCAGGTCGAAAAGATCATTTTTTTTTACAGGTATAAGATTCTCATAGGTGTGATAACCATAGGTCTCAGAAAAGACGACTATCCCGTTTTTGGCAATCATCACCTCACAACCCGGATAGGCCATAGCCTTAAGTCCCTTTGTAACAATGGTGTCGATAGTACTTCGCAGCAGGCCCGAAGACAGGCCGGCTTCTTCGGGCAGAC
>JAVEZD010000024.1:6093-22738 GCA_034003165.1 Bacteroidales bacterium
ACTATCCCGTTTTTGGCAATCATCACCTCACAACCCGGATAGGCCATAGCCTTAAGTCCCTTTGTAACAATGGTGTCGATAGTACTTCGCAGCAGGCCCGAAGACAGGCCGGCTTCTTCGGGCAGACCGAACCTTAGCCTTACATTGCCGGGAGTGATAATACCAGTTCCTTCTTTCCACCTCTCATTGATGGTTACCGGCAGGGAGCCGTGAGCTCCTATACCTCCGAAGATAAGCTGAGCTGCAAGGTCTTCCGTGTAGTCGTTCTCCTGGTAGGTGAGTAAGAGTCCCTGAGACTGTTCCAGCGGCTTAAGCCTGGCCAGAGCATAGGGATTGCCGAAATAACTTATTATGGTTCGTGAAGAGGAGGTAAGCTTGTCAAGAAAGGTTACAAGAGCCTGACTGATACCAAAATCTGAAGAGGGCCTCTGGTCAGTTCTGAAGATCCCTGTAATAACAAGGTCATATTCACTGAGTTTTTCAAGAAGCTGTTCCGACTTCACAATGTCGGCCGGATCGATAAAAAAGGTGTCGGCCGGGAAATAGTCGAGTATCCTGCTCTGAAATACAGAAGTGGTTGCCCGGTTGATTGCCAGAGCGGCTATTTTCTTTTCATTGTTCCTTACAGGTATTATATTTCCTTCGTTATTAAGGACCGTGAGCGCGTTCGAATACAATTCCCTGATCTGTGCCTTTACCGCGGGCGATGAGAAGGTCTCTGAGAGCTTGCCCCCGCTTACCGGTGCCATATTGCCTAGGCCGGCCCAGTATTTGAATGCAAGGATCTTCCGGCATCGTCTGTCAATCTCAGTTCTGCTTATCTTTCTCTGGCTTAGTAGCTTAAGTATTTCATTTAATGCCCCGTCGACGTCGGTTACAAATTCAATAATATCATTTCCGGCAAGATAGGCCAGCGCTTCAGCTTCCCCTGACCTGTGGTCACGGGTGACTCCCTTCATATTCATGGCATCTGTTATCACCAGACCACTGAATGAAAGGTCCCTGATAAGCATGTTGCTTACTATGCCTGGTGACAGGCTTGCAGGTCTCCCTGATCCCTGGTCTGCCACGGGAAGGCTCAGATGTGCAGTCATTACTCCTCCTGCTCCCTGGTTAATAAGCTGCCTGAAGGGGTACAGTTCAACCGAATCGAGTCTTTCGCGTGTATGCATAATAACAGGAAGATCATAATGTGAATCGGTATTGGTATCGCCATGACCGGGGAAATGCTTGAGAGTGGCCATGACACCGTTATCCTGCAGTCCCTTCATATACATCATGGCTTTTCGTGCCACATTCTCCCTGTTCTCACCGAACGACCTGTAGTTGATGACAGGGTTCATGGGGTTGTTATTGATGTCGGCCACGGGTGCCAGATTTATATGTATACCGAGTCTCCTGCACTGCATGGCTATTGTCTCACCCATCCTGTAAATGAGCGAATCATCCCTTACCGCTCCAAGGGTCATCTGGAAAGGAAACTTCTCTACATTCTGAAGCCTCATCCCTGGTCCCCACTCGGCATCCATAGCTATTACCAGGGGTACCTTTGAAACAGACTGCAGACGGTTGGTGATAGCGACTTCCTTTTCAGGGCTGCCCTGAAAAAACAATACCCCGCCAACACCATGGCTGCTAATTGTTGATACCAGTTCTGCCTCATGGGCATCGTCCCTGTCAGAATATCCGGCTATCCATACCGACTGGGCAATACGTTCACGGGTATTCAGTGTATTCATTACCGAATCGACCCATGGGTGATCAGTATATCCGAGGAATAATGGTTGCTTATGTTCCGGGGTGTTCCCCTGTGAGAAAAGCTGAGTGCAAATGAAAGCAAATAATATAATTGCGGGTATCCTGATGTGCATAAAAAACCGTTTTTCTGTGTCCCTTAAAAAGCCTGTGAAATTTTCCAAATGTAACTAATTTTAATCATTTGCCGGAATGTTGTTTTCAGCAATTAAAGCCAATGTTAACTGTTTTGGTGAAAATCAGGAATCGCAAACTGTTACCCGCAAAATGCAATAATTTACTACATTTGTTTTAGCAGCATTATTTTTCATGTAAGTTTGGCTATATGCAAAAAATAAACGATTTCCTTGTGATGCTCGACGGCTACATAGGCGGGCATCCCTGGTTTGTCTTTCTTCTTCTTGGTACGGGTATATTCTTTACCATCTATCTTAAATTTCCGCAGTTCAGATATTTCAGACATGCGGTAGATGTGCTTAAAGGAAAATACGACCATCATCTCGATGTTGGCGATACTTCTCATTTTCAGGCTCTTTCAACCGCACTATCCGGAACTGTCGGAACCGGAAACATTGCAGGGGTTGCCCTGGCAATTCACCTGGGTGGTCCCGCCGCCCTCTTCTGGATGCTTATGACTGCTGCCATCGGTATGTGTACTAAATTTGTTGAGGTAACCATCTCGCATAAATACAGGGACATCCTTCCCGACGGTACTGTCTCCGGAGGTCCCATGTACTATATGAAAAAGCGTCTTAATATAAGGATGCCGGGAGGTAAAATTATAAAGACAGGTGCCCTGATGGGGGCATTCTTTGCTGCAGCTACCATACTGTCATCATTTGGCACCGGAAGTCTTCCCCAGATAAACAGCATCTCAAATTCAGTATTTACTACCTTCGGTCTGAATCATATTGTTACAGGTGCCGTACTGTCAGTACTGATGGCTCTTATCATCATAGGGGGTATAAAAAGAATAGCCAGCGTTACTGCCAGGCTGGTTCCTACCATGGCCATATTTTATTTCATCGGTGCCCTTCTGGTTATATTTACAAACTACGAAAACATAATCCCTTCAATAATATCACTCTTCTCAACGGTTTTTACAGGTTCAGCTGCAACAGGAGGTTTCCTTGGGGCTTCTGTAGCCTTTGCAATAAACCGGGGGGTTAACAGGGGACTTTTCTCAAATGAATCGGGACAGGGTTCGGCACCCATAGCCCATTCGGCAGCAAGGGCCCCTGAACCTGTATCGGAGGGTATGGTAGCTATCCTTGAACCCTTTATCGATACTATAATCATTTGTATGCTTACGGGATTGGTACTGCTGTCATCGGGAGTCTGGAGCGAAAAGATTGAAAACCAGTTTCAGAGTGCAGACATGATATTTCTTGACAGGGTTTATGATGAGAATATTCCTGCTGATAAAAAGGCTGTTGCTGATTTCGTCACGCGCGGAAAAGAACTTTCGCTTTTCAACGGGATACTCGAGGTAAGTGAAGGAAAGCTTTCGACTCAGGTCTCACTTATCTCTTCAAGATCACTTGCCGAGGATATTTCGTTTTCAGAGAACCGGACACCTTTTACAGGTTCCATAAATGTTATCAACGGAAAATGGCAACCACAATCCGCTTCACTTGCAGTGAGTGGTAAGTCGCTTATGCATAGCGCTCCGCTTACCACGATCGCCTTTGAAAGAAGTATCCTGGGAGGATGGGGCCGATATATAGTGACAATAGGACTACTACTTTTTGCCTTTTCCACTGCCATCTCATGGTCGTACTATGGAGACAGGGCAGTCACCTATCTGTTCGGACCGAAGTTTGTAATCATCTACAGGCTTGTTTATGTTGCAACCTTTTTTATTGCTTCGTTTACAGATACCACTATAGTATGGTCTCTTTCGTATATAACCATAGCCCTGATGACGGTTCCCAACCTCATAGGGTTGTGGATATTAAGGAAAGAGATAAAGGGGACAATAGCTGATTACTGGGTGGGTTTCTCGGAGAAATATCCCGATGACAGGATGAGTAAGAGATTAAAAGCCAGGGGAAGGCTGTAAGAGTGCGATTCCTGCATCCACGGAATTAACAAAATAGTGATTCAGATGGAGATCAATATAATAACAGAATGTTACAGGGAGCTGTCGGGAGAACACGAATTCAGGGTCATCCCAATGCCGCAATCAGGTTCAGACAGGAAATACTTCAGGATAACAAAGACACAACAGAGCGTTATAGGGGTATATAACTCCAACAGAGAGGAGAATGATGCCTTCACAGGTTTCTCTGCTCACTTCAGAAAGACCGGTCTGCCCGTTCCTGAGGTCTATGGCTATTTTCAAGCGAGACATGTGTATTTTCTTGAGGATCTTGGTGACATCAATCTGTTTTCATGGATGTCTTCAAAAAACTCTCCTGACGGATTTGATGAAGAGACTATTTCAGTTTTAAAGAGCTGCCTTGACTTTCTCGTGCTTTTTCAGGTGAGGGGGATCCGTGGTCTCGACCTCGACCTCTGCTACCCCTACAGGAGTTTCGACAGGCAGTCAATGATGTGGGACATGAATTATTTCAAGTACATGTTCCTTAAGCTTATGACGGTTCCTTTCAACGAAAGCCGGCTCGAAAAGGATTTCGACAATCTGGCTGCTCATCTGCTCAGGGCAGGTCAGGACTATTTCCTGTACAGGGATTTCCAGTCGGCCAACATAATGATAAGAGAAGGTGCTCCGTGGTTTATTGACTACCAGGGCGGACGTTTGGGAGCCCCGCAGTATGATGCGGCCTCGCTGCTTTTTGACGCCAAAACAGGCATGAACGACGATGACAGGTCAGCCCTTCTTGATTATTATTCGGTTAACTTCTGCCGTGAATCAGGGATGGATGAAAAGGTCTTCAGGTTATATTTCCCCGGCTTCAGCATGATAAGGCTTATGCAGGCCCTTGGTGCTTTCGGCTTCAGGGGTCTGTATGAGCAGAAACCTACATTCACTGAAAGCATAGTACCTGCTGTAAAGCTTCTGGAAGATCTGACAGAAGGATATGGATGCGGAATTGAGCTTCCCGAGCTTTTCAGTACCATAAAAGCAATAAGGGAGACCAGGAAATATAATAACCTTGCTGTAAGAAGTCATCTGTAGAAAGATTACTTTTTGTCAGAGGTTCAGAATAATAATATCACAGGCGGAAGTATGAAGGCAATGATTTTTGCGGCCGGACTGGGAACCAGGCTGAAGGAGATAACGGCATCGATTCCCAAGGCGCTTGTCACGGTTGACGGTATAAGTGTCCTGGCAAGAGCTGTCGATTATTGTACAGCCGGAGGCTTTGGTGACATCATAATTAATGTTCATCATCATGCTGACCTGGTGAAGGAAGAGGTGGAAAAACTGAGGGCGGAAGGCTATAGAATTACTCTTAGTGATGAGAGCGACGGACTTCTTGAGACGGGAGGGGGGCTGTGGAAGGCAAGGGATTTCTTTGATACCAGGCCCTTTTTACTGTATAATGTCGATATCATTACAGACCTCGATCTGAAGACTTTTTATAATTACTTCCTGTCAAACAAATGCCTGGCTGCTGTTGCTGTACGGGAAAGGCCAGGTAAAAGATTTCTGCTTACTGACCGGTCGGGCCGGCTCTGCGGGTGGTGTAACGATGAGACAGGAGAAAAGAAAATACCGGGGGAAGCAAGAGGAGAACTTATAAAAATAGCCAAT
This sequence comes from Bacteroidales bacterium, assembly GCA_034003165.1. Lineage (GTDB taxonomy): Bacteria > Bacteroidota > Bacteroidia > Bacteroidales > VadinHA17 > LD21. The sequence goes on from JAVEZD010000024.1 coordinate 11,570, forward strand.
TCCTCAGTTCATATTGCTGACCCGGAGATTTTTAAATATATGGAGCCGGGGGTGTATTCGCTTGTGGCACTTTATCTTAAGCTTATTGAAGAGCATGATATCATGACTTACAGGCATGACGGCGGGTATTGGTTTGATATAGGTACTCCGGACAATCTCGAAACAGCACGAAGTTACCTTGAGAAGAGAAAGGGCAGGGGTTAACAGATGTAATCACGACATTAATGAAATGCATTAAGGATGTCCTGCCCCTTTCAGTCAGGCTTTCCAGAATAATCAGGCTATGTAAAGGAATTCAGAGTCTCCAGAACGATCGTGCAAAAAGAACAAAAACGGTATAGATCTCAAGACGTCCTATTATCATAAGAAGACTCAGAAAGATCTTGTTGAAACCTGAGAAATGAGCGAAATTACTCATGGGACCCGCTGTCCCGAAAGCAGGACCGACATTGCCTAATGATGCTGCAACGGCGCTTACTCCTGTAACCAGATCAACACCCGAGATAACAATGATAAATGACCCGGTGATGAAGATTACCAGGTAAAGGATTATAAATGAGAGAATGGATACATTTGTCTGCTCGCTTACAGGTTTGTTGAAAATCCTTGTATGTGAGACTGTTTTTGGATGAACCAGTTTTACATAGGCACTTCGGATATTCTTAACCACAACCAGATGCCTGAGCATCTTGATTCCTCCTGTTGTCGATCCGGTGCTGGCCCCTGTAAATAATAGCAAAAACATAAGGAACTGTCCTGCCACCGGCCACATCAGATAATCAGCCGTAGAAAACCCGGTGGTGGTTATAAAGGAAATGACCTGGAAAAATCCTTCCCTGAAAGCCGGTTCAAAGGATTTGTTGGTATTGGCAAGGAGAACAGCAGTTGCCAATGCTCCAGCCAGAAGGGTTGTGACAGCATAAAAACGTAACTCTTCGTTTCCTGTTATTTTCCTGAAGTTGAGTTTGATAAAGTGATAATAAACAACAAAGCTTACACCCGACAGAAACATGAACAGTCCGATGATATACTGTATATAAGAAGAATAGGCGGTAACCCCGGAGTTTTTGATGGCAAAGCCCCCCGTTGCTACAGTCCCGAAGGTAAGGCACAAACTGTCAAAAAACGCCAGATCTCCGGCCATAAGCAATAATACTTCTGAAAGGGTCAAACCCAGATAAATATATAAAAGTCTTAGTCCAACAGCTTTTGTTTTAGGATGGGTTTTTTCCTTAAGTGACGATTCTCTGAAGAGAAGGTTCTGCGCAGTGATTCTAAGTGAAGGAAGGATGAGTATAACCAGTACGATAATCCCAAGGCCTCCTATCCAATGTGTAAAGCTTCTCCAGAAGATCACTGACTGTGGAAGTATTTCGACGTTGCCTATTACTGAAGCCCCTGTGGTTGAGAAGCCTGATGCTGTTTCGAAAAAGGCATCCACAAAGGATGGCAGGGCACCACTGAAAATGAAGGGGAGTGTGCCAAGACAGGTAAAAGCCAGCCATCCTGCAGTAACCGAAAGAAAGCCTTCCCTGTTCGAGATGTTTTCAATCCGGACTTTCCACGATACAATGAAGAAGACTACCGAAAGGCTTAGAGTGGAAAGTGCTGACCAGATAAAGGGATAGGGATCTTCTTTGTAGACCAAAGCCACAGGAAGGCAAAGAAGAAAGCAAACAGTCTCCAGAAAAAGTATAGTGCTTAATATCCTTAAAATAACCAGAGGGTTGATAAGCTTCATACAACAGGGTCTATAGAAGAAGCAACAAATATAAACAGAATTATTCCAGGTTCCGTTATTTTGTTAAGTGTTGCAAAAGGTAAGCAGGACTGACAAAATACCATGGAATGATCATTTATAAATTATATATTTGGACAGAGTAAAAAACCTAAAATTATTAAGACATGGGAAAAGTTCTGGTGATTGGCGCCGGAGGAGTCGGGACCGTTGTTGTGCATAAGATGGCAGCTCTTCCTGAAGTTTTTTCTGAAATATTACTGGCAAGCCGCACAAAATCAAAATGTGATGCCATTGCGGCCAGGATAGGCGGAGACAGGATCAAAACCGCTCAGGTTGATGCAGATGATGTTCCCGAACTAAGGAAGCTTATCAAATCATTCAGGCCCGACCTTGTTGTCAATGTAGCCCTTCCTTACCAGGATCTTCATATAATGGACGCCTGCCTGGCAGAAGGTGTTTCCTATCTGGATACTGCAAACTACGAGCCTCTCGATGAGGCAAAGTTTGAATATGGATGGCAGTGGGCTTACCAGGACAGGTTCAGGGAAGCTGGTATAACTGCAATCCTGGGATGCGGCTTTGACCCCGGAGTAACTTCAGTATTCACAGCATATGCTGCAAAACATCACTTCGATGAGATCCATTACCTCGATATTGTTGACTGCAACGCCGGTGATCATGGAAAGCCTTTTGCAACCAACTTCAACCCCGAGATAAACATAAGGGAGGTTACCCAGAAAGGAAAATATTATGAAAATGGCAAATGGATCTATACCAAACCGCATGAGATCCACAAAGCCCTCAACTACCCTGAGATAGGCCCCAAGGAGTCATATCTGATATATCATGAGGAGCTTGAGTCGCTTGTTAAAAACTTTCCAACTCTTAAAAGGGCAAGGTTCTGGATGACCTTCGGACAGGAATACCTTACTCACCTGAGAGTGATTCAGAACATAGGGATGGCAGGTATTGAGCCCATTATGTTCGACGGAAGGGAGATTGTACCTATCCGTTTTCTTAAAGCCGTTCTTCCCGATCCCGGAGAGCTGGGTGAGAACTATACGGGCTGGACCTCAATAGGTTGCCGCATAAAGGGTGTCAAAGACGGAAAGGAAAAGACATATTATGTATATAATAACTGCAGCCACGAGCAGGCATACAAGGAAACAGGAGCACAGGCAGTCAGTTATACTACAGGTGTTCCGGCTGCCATAGGCGCCATGATGTATCTGAAAGGATTATGGAAGGCTCCGGGAGTCTTTAACGTCGAAGAATTTAACCCCGATCCCTTTATGGAGCAGCTTAACCTCCTTGGACTTCCATGGGTTGAGCTTCATGATGTGGATCTGGAACTCTGACAGGCCATATGAGTATTGACTATGGAAAAATTCCCTCTCCTTGTTATGTTATTGAGGAAGAGAGGCTAAGAAAGAACCTGAGCCTTATCAGGCACGTGTCGCAGGAATCAGGAGCCGAGATAATCCTTGCATTTAAAGGCTTTGCCATGTGGGGAGTGTTTCCCGTTGTAAGGGAGTACATCTCAGGTGCCGCGGCCAGTTCAGCCGGTGAAGCAAGGCTGTGTTTTGAAGAGATGGGTTCAAAGGCTCATACTTATTCTCCTGTTTATAAAGAAGATGAATTCAGGGAGATTGCTTCTCTCAGTTCCCATATAACATTCAATTCGCTCGACCAGTATACCAGGTTCATTGATAATCCTGCCCTTAAGGAATACAATATCTCGCCGGGATTGAGGATAAACCCTGAGTTTTCGGAGGTAAGTCATGGCATCTATAACCCCTGCTCACCCGGTTCAAGGCTTGGTATCACTGCCGGCAGCCTTGAAGGAAGCCTTCCTGAAGGCATCGAGGGCCTGCATTTCCATGTCCTGTTCGAATCTGACTCTTATGCCCTCGAAAAAGTACTTAAGGTTGTTGAATCGCGCTTTGGCTTTCTCTTCCCCCGCCTGAAATGGATCAACATGGGAGGGGGACATCTGATGACCAGGGAAGGATATGACACTGATCATCTTATAAGACTCATAAGAGACTTCAGGGAAAGGACCGGACTGCATGTAATACTCGAGCCGGGAAGCGCTTTTGCCTGGGAGACGGGAGAACTGGTGGCTACTGTTGAGGATATCGTTGAGAACCAGGGAATAAAGACTGCCATACTGGATGTCTCATTCACAGCCCATATGCCTGATTGCCTTGAGATGCCTTATAAACCCCGTATACTGGGGGCTGAAGATCCACCAGCTGAAGGGATACTTTACAGGATGGGCGGCAACTCATGTCTATCGGGCGATTTTATGGGTGACTGGAGTTTCAGGGATGAACTTAAGCGGGGCGACAGGATAGTATTTCTTGATATGATCCACTATACCATGGTTAAGACAACTACCTTTAACGGAGTTCAGCATCCGTCGATTGGTATATGGACCTCCGGAGGTGAATTCAGGCTTCTCAGACGTTTTGGTTACAGGGATTACCGTGACCGGTTATCATAGTACTGAGAAGGCCTGACCTGTTTATCTGTCAATGACCCCCGAACCGAGAAGTTCTTCTCCATCATACCAGGCAGCAAACTGTCCGGGAGCTATTCCTCTCTGCAACTGATCGAAGACTATAAAAAGCCCTCCTGATCTTCTGAATAGAGCTGCTTTCTGGAGAGGCTGACGATATCTTATCCTGACCATATATTCCCTTCTCTCTCCCTCATCCATCTTAAGGTCGGTTCTGATCCAGTGTATCTCATCCTCTCTTATACGGAGTCCTTTCCTGTACAGGCCCGGATGAGAATCACCCTCTCCGACAAAAAGTATGTTTTGTTCAACATCTGAGGCAAGGACATAAAGAGGCTCGGTATAGCCCCCTATATTGATCCCCTTTCTCTGTCCGGTTGTAAAGAAATGCGCACCATGGTGCCTTCCTATCTTTTTGCCGGCGGAAGGATCGAAACTATGGGGGTGGGTACAGGTTGCGAGCTGAGAGTCGGTGGCATCAGCTCCGGGAAGACCTGCACTTTGATCCTGTCTGAAGAAATCAGCCGGCATCTCCACAACGTCTCCTTCACGGGCGGCCAGTTGCTGCTGAAGGAAAGAAGGAAGGTGGACCTTACCTACAAAACAGATGCCCTGCGAGTCTTTTCTTGCTGCTGTGGCAAGACCCTGTTCTTCGGCAATACGCCTGACCTCGGGTTTTGTTAGTCCCCCGATCGGGAAAAGCGAGAACCTTAGCTGCTCCTGGCTTACCTGGCACAGAAAATAACTCTGGTCCTTGTTTCTGTCAACCCCTGAAAGAAGGCGAAAGACAGGTTCATTATCCGTACCGGTCATTTCTTTCCTGCAATAATGACCGGTGGCAACATAGTCAGCGCCAAGTTTCTGAGCTTCAACAGCGAAGGAGTCAAATTTGATTTCCCTGTTACATAAAACATCAGGATTGGGGGTACGCCCTTTACCATATTCATTGAACATGTAGTCAACAACGCGTTCGCGGTAGGGTACACTCAGATCGACCAAATGCAAGGGAATATTTAGTTTCCTGGCTACCATCTCTGCAAACATAAGGTCATCTTCCCAGTGGCATTCCCCCTGGATAAGTCCGGTAGTGTCGTTCCAGTTCCTCATGAAAAGGGCCGTAACATCATAACCCTGACTCTTAAGTATAAACCCTGCCACACTTGAGTCAACACCTCCCGACAACCCTATCACTACCCTCTTTTTCACGCTCCAAAGTTAATTAAATTGGCTAACTTTAAACCACCATGGGTATCGGAACACTTACTATCTTCAATGCATCCGCCGGTTCGGGTAAGACATTCAGCCTGACCGGTATTTATCTTCTTAAGCTCTTTGCCTCAAGGTATAACTACAGGAAGATCCTTGCCGTTACTTTTACCAATAAGGCCACTGCTGAGATGAAATCGAGAATCCTCGATCAGCTGTGTGCCCTTTCGTCGGGCTTGCCTTCTGATTATCTTGAAATGATAATTGATGAAACAGGTAGAGATGAAAAATGGGTAAGGAAAGAGGCCGGAGCTGTTCTTGATGCCATTCTTCATGATTTCTCGAGGTTCTCCGTAAGTACCATCGACAGCTTCTTTCAGAAGATACTCAGGGCCTTTACAAGAGAGACAGGTCTTAACCCGGGCTTCAGCATCGAGCTTGACCATAGCCTTATACTCGATTCGGCTGTCAGGGAGACCATTGCATCGGCTTCGGAGAACAAGATGCTGAGGCACTGGCTGACTGATTTTGCAAAGTCAAATATTGAAGATGAAAAAGGATGGAACCTGAAGTACGAGATCATCAGGCTGGGACAGGAGTTGTTCAGGGAGAAGTTTAAGACACTGAGCACAGAGGAGAGAGCTACTCTGAGTGATAAAGATATGCTGGCCAGTTATATAGGGACTTTAAAGAAGATAACATCAGTTTTTGAAAACACACTGGCCGGCTACGGAAAGACATGTCAGGATCTCTTTTCAGCCTATGAGCTCAGCGACGAAATGTTTTACCTTAAAGGAAGAGGTGTCCCTTCCTTTGTTAGAAAACTGATCTCGGGAGATACCGGTGGACCATCCGACTCAGTCCGCAAAACCATGGATGATCCTCCCCGTTGGTGCACTGGTAAGATGGATCCCCGGCTTGAGAGAGCTCTGGGGGCAGGACTTGCGGATGCTGTCAGAGCTTCCATTGAATATTATGATGCAAATGTCATATCCTATAAAAGTGCCGCAGCCATTCTGTCAAATATTTATTCACTTGGTATTTTATCAGACGTTTTGCAGAAGGTCAGGGAAATAACCTCAGCGGAGAACTTTTTTCTGCTTTCTGATGCCGGGGAAATTATTTACAGAATTATAGCGGCAGATCAGATACCTTTTATTTACGAAAAAGCTGGCACCAGGTACGAGCACTTTATGATTGATGAGTTTCAGGATACCTCCGTGATCCAGTGGAGTAACTTCAAGCCCCTTATTATTAACAGTATGGCTGAGGGGAATGATAACCTTGTTGTAGGTGACATAAAACAGTCTATATACCGCTGGCGCAACAGCGACTGGACTATCCTGGCCGGTATGCTGGGTGAGGTTGACGATGAAAGGATCCTGAGTGTTCCCCTTGATACCAACTGGAGAAGCAGGGAAAACATAATAAAGTTCAACAATGCCCTGTTCACACTTTTGCCAGGGATACTCGACACCGCGTTACCCGAAGGAAACAACTCCGGCTTTGCATCCCTTTATTCAGGAGCTGTTCAGAAAGATCCGGGGAAGGGTGAAGGAGGGTATGTAAAGATGGAGTTTATTGAAGGAGAGGATAACAATGAGAAGACAGCTAAGATCCTTGAAAATCTGCCGGCAGTTCTCGAAAAGCTTCAGGATATAGGTTATTCTCCGTCAGATACCGGAATTCTTGTCAGGTACAACAACGAGGGAGCTTCAGTTCTTAAAAGGATGACCGATTATGCAAATACATGCAGTCCTGAAAAGAAAGCGCTCTATAACTATAACATAGTATCAAACGATTCTCTCATCCTTTCAAATTCTCCTGCCATAGGCTTTATTACATCTGTGCTTAAGTGCATTAATAATCCTGATGATTTGATAAGCAGGGCTGCCATGCTTCGCGGTTACCTTCTGTCGACAGGGAAGGCTGATGTTGAAAAGCATATTCTTCATCCCGGCCTTATAGGGGAAGAGATGAATGCTTTTTTCCCGGAAGGCTATGATGACTTTTTTGATCATCTTACCAGGTTACCTCTCTTTGAGATAACCGAAAATATTATCGGATTTTTCAATCTGGGCACTTTTCCGGAGAACGTGGCTTACCTTAATTGTTTTCAGGATCTGGTTCTTGATTTTACAGGTAAGAAGAACAGCGAGCTGAGTTCCTTCCTTGAATGGTGGGAGAACGAAGGTAAAAGGAAGTCGGTTGTTCTGCCTGAGAATCAGAATGCTACAAGGGTGCTTACTATACACAAATCAAAGGGTCTTGAATTCAGGGCTGTGATAGTGCCTTTCATATCGTGGAACCTCGATCATCAGACCGGCAAGGCCCCGACCTTATGGGTTAAACCCGACCGGGAACCTTTTAATGCACCGGGAATAGTACCTGTCAGGTACAGGAAAGACCTCGTTAACACCATCTTTGCTGAAGACTACACGAAAGAAAAGTTCTCAGCACATGTTGACAGCCTGAACCTCCTGTATGTTGCCTTTACCCGTGCCAGAGATGTCCTCTGGGGCTTTGCGCCTGCAGGGGCAGGAGAGGGCTCCATAGCTTCACTGCTTGAGAAGGCTCTGAGTTCAGTGTCCGGGGAAGCAGGAGGGAGTGTTTTGCTTCAGGGAGGGATCTACAGGGAGCCGGATAGTTTCTTTGAATTCGGACGGTTGATAAAAAGGGAGCCGAAGGATGAACCTGTTCATGTACCTATAAGGCCTTCATATAACGTTTCAAAAGGTCTCGGTTCTCTCAGGCTTAAGCTCCATGGCGAAAACTATTTCCTTCAGGGTGAAGAGGAAAAGTTAAGGAAGATAAACTACGGTAAGCTGATGCACGAGATTTTCGAATCAGTCAGGGTTCCGGCAGATGTCGAAGGGGCAGTTGAAAAACTTGTTCTCGAAGGGAAACTCCCGGCTGCTTCTGAAGCGGAGATGATCTCAACGATCAGTACCCTTATTGCCGGCCCTGTTGCTTCAGACTGGTTTCGTGAAGATAATGAAGTAATGACAGAAGCCTCCATACTCCTTCCTTCAGGCAGCATAAGAAGACCTGACAGGATTATTACAAGAGATGGCAGGATTATAGTAATAGATTTCAAATTCGGAAAGGAGAATCCTGCTCACAGTGCCCAGGTCAGGCAATACACTGACCTGCTGGGGGAGATGGGATACGCTGTGACGGAGGGTTTTTTGTGGTATGTTGACAAGAACATGATATTAACTGTCTGATGGCTGAGGAGAAACAAGATATAAGGATATTCCCGTGGGGACATGAAAGAAGGTTCAATGCATATTCGAACTACTTCAGGTCACTGTTTGGAGAAAGAGTCCAGAAGGTCTCCGTAGATGCCGGTTTTACATGCCCCAACCGCGACGGAACAAAAGGAAGCGGAGGATGTAGCTACTGCAACAACGATGCTTTTAACCCATCATATTGCACCCCACAGAAGTCAGTAAGTCAGCAGATTGCCGAAGGCATTGACTTTCACAGGTGGAGATACAAGGAGGCTACTACCTATCTTGCTTATTTTCAAGCCTATTCAAATACTTATGCTGATACGGGCCGGCTCAGGGAATTATATGAGGAGGCTCTCGGATATCCTGGTGTAAGGGGGATTGTTATAGGCACCAGACCCGACTGCATTGATGATGAGAAACTTGATTATATACAGAGCCTTTCTGAGAGATATTATGTTGCCGTGGAATATGGTATCGAGTCGTGTTACGACAAAACACTGCAAAGGATTAACCGCGGTTGTACTTTTGATATTTCGGTCAGGGCTCTTGAGCAGACTGCTGCCAGAGGGATAAACACCGGAGCACATTTTATCTTTGGTCTGCCAGGCGAGACCAGGGAGGAGATGCTCAGGGAAGCTGATATTATCTCGGAGCTTCCCCTTAAAACCGTCAAGTTTCATCAGCTTCAGATAATAAAAGGTACAAGGATGGAGAAAGAATACAATGAGGACCCTGAATCTTTCCACCTGTTTACATGGGATGAATACCTTGAGTTCTTTATAGGTTTCCTTGAAAGGCTTAAACCCTCAATAGTGGTCGAGAGGTTTACCGGAGAGGCTCCTCCTGCCTACCTCTCAGCTGGAAGATGGGGAAAGAAAAGGACCGACCAGATTGTAAACCTGGTTGAAAAAAGGCTTGCTGAACTTGATACCTGGCAGGGAAGATTATACGGGCAGAAGAGTAATATTATGATCGCGGCTGATGAAATATTTCCTTGAGACGATAGCAGAATCATTATACAGTGAGTTTGGCAACTCATTGCACAGGCATTGCCTTGTCTTTCCAAGCAGGAGGGCGGGACTTTATTTTACGAGGTATCTGTCGTCGTGTATTGATAAGCCGGTATGGATGCCTGCCACAATAACAATAAACGACCTCTTCAGATCATTTTCTCCTCTGAAGGTGGTTGAAAATGAAATATTACTTGCTGAACTCTACAAATCCTTTCGTTCTGTATCGGGAAGCAGGGAGTCATTCGATGATTTTTATTTCTGGGGCGATATGCTTCTGAATGACTTTGATGATGTTGATAAATACCTTGTGGATGCCGCTTCAGTCTTCAGGAACGTTACTGATCTGCACAGGATAGATCTTGAATTTGGAGGACTCACCGAAGAACAGATTGAGATAATCAGGCAGTTCTGGGTAAGTTTCGACAGGGAAAAGATGACGGGTGAGAAATCAGGCTTCATCAATATATGGTCGGTTCTGGGATCTCTATACAGTGCCTTCAGAAAAGCGCTGAAGGATAAGGGATGGGCCTATGAGGGGATGATATTCAGGGAGGTTGCTGAGAAGACAGGTGGGAACCAACTTCTGATGGAAGATTGGGATATGGTTCATTTCATAGGTTTCAATGCCATCAATAACTGTGAAAGAAGCCTTATGCAGTGGCTTAAGAAGCAGGGGAAGGCCAGGTTTTACTGGGACTACGACAACTCCTTTAAAGGTTCCGGGACCTTTTCCGCGGCCGGCACCTTTATTGAAAAGAACATAAAGCTTCTTGGAGATGACATGCCTGCCGGCTGGTCACATGAATCAGGTATGGCCAGCGTAAAGGAGGGAGTTGTAAGAAGGGTTATTGCAGTATCCTCAGATGTTGCACAGGTAAAACTGGTAAGTCAGCTTGTTGAGGAGATAAGGGACCTTTCGCCTGAAAATGCCCATCATACCGCAGTAGTCCTGGCTGATGAAAACCTCCTTGTCCCTGTACTCACAAGTCTGCCCGAAAACTGTGGTGATGTAAATATAACAATGGGCTATCCCATGAAGTACACCCAGTTGTATTCCCTTGTAAAGCTTCTTCTTACGCTTCAGCAGAACTCACGGGAGACGTCGGGAGAAGCTTACTTCAGATATAATGATGTAATTAATGTCGTGAAACATCAGATGATTAAGGAGCTCCTCAGGGATGACTTCGAAGGTATCATGGATGAAAGGGTTATGCTTTCAGCTCCTGTAAGGGTACCTGCCTCGCTCCTTAAAAAGAGTAAAGACTCAGAGATCCTGTTCAGAAGGGCCTCCGGACCTTCCGGTCTCACGGATTATCTTAAGACGGTGCTCGGATGGCTTCCACAGAATGATATGAATGAGGGTGAAGGGAGGTCTGACAGCGTTACCGATATACAGGTCCGCAATGAGTTTATCTACAGAATAATGCTGGCTGTCAACAGGATAGAACAGCT
>JAVEZD010000025.1:0-22106 GCA_034003165.1 Bacteroidales bacterium
ACAGTAAGGGAGGTCTTCGACACTATCTGTTCAAGCACCCTGTGGTTTATTACCTTTTTGCTTTTTGCACCGTCAAGGTCGACAAGATGAAGATATTTTAATCCATGATCCTCGATCTGTTTTGCCATATCAAGGGGATCGGCATTATATACCTTCCGGGTCGAATAGTCCCCTTTGGTTAGTCTGACACACTTACCCTCAATGATATCAATGGCTATAATAATTCTCATAACTCAAGAAAATTTTTTAATATTCTGACTCCGGTTCCAGCCGACTTCTCAGGATGAAACTGGGTGGCGAAAAAGTTATTTTTTTTCATGGCGGCACTGAAGGGCAGCACATAATCGCAGATAGCAAGAGTGCACGGGGCTATCTCGGCGTAGTAGCTGTGTACATAATATACGTCGTCGCCTGCATTTATTCCTTTGAAAAGTTCACCCTTAAGGGCCGAGAAACTGTTCCATCCCATATGGGGAACCTTGTCGAAGGGCGGGAATTTCTTGACAGTCGAATCGAAGATGCCAAGACATCTGGCGTTGCCTTCATCGGAGTAACGGCACATAAGCTGTAGTCCAAGACAGATGCCCAGTACCGGTTGCTCAAGAGACAGTATGGTTGTGTCGAGTCCGTGTTCCTTCAGGTATCTCATAGCCGAGCTGGCTTCTCCCACACCGGGGATAATCACTTTTTCGGCGCGGGATATCTCATTGTGGTCATCTGTGACTGTGCTTTCATAACCCAGGCGGTCGAGAGCGTTTTTTACCGAGAGGATATTACCGGCGTTATATTTCAGGATAGCTATCATAATGTACCCTTGGTTGAAGGAAGGTTATAGTTGTCTGTATGTCTGACAGCCATCCTGAACGCTCTGGCAAAGGCTTTGAAGACAGCTTCCGCCCTGTGATGGTCGTTTTCTCCTTCCGCCTTTATATTAAGGTTGCAGCCTGCACTGTCGCTGAATGACTTAAAGAAATGAAAATACATTTCAACAGGGATCTCCCCTGTTTTTGCGCCTTTAAAGGGGACATCCCACACAAGCCACGGCCGGCCGCTGAAGTCGATGGCTGCCTGTGCCAGAGAGTCATCCATAGGAAGCAGGAATCCGTACCTTTCAATACCTTTCTTGCTTCCGAGGGCTTTCCTTACAGCCTCTCCCAGAGTGATTGCTATGTCTTCGATGGTGTGGTGAGGATCGACGTGAAGGTCTCCCTTCGCCTTTATGGTGAGGTCCGTTTCACCATGTCTGGCAACCTGTTCGAGCATATGATCGAGAAATCCTATGCCGGTTTCAATATCGCTTTTACCGGTGCCGTCGAGGTTTATCTCTACAGAGATACTGGTTTCCTTAGTCTTCCTTTCAATGAAAGCTTTCCTGGGGATGGCTTTAAGAAACCTGTATATCGCGTGCCAGTCGGTTGTATTGAACAGGGCAAGCGGGGAAGGGTCGCTGCCTATAAGAATGCCGTTGCATCCCAGGTTCGCTGCCAGTTCCATATCAGTTATCCTGTCGCCAATGACGTACGATGATTTGAGGTCGATACCTCTTGCCAGATATTGGGTTAGCATGGCGGTACCGGGCTTCCTGGTGGGAGCTTTTTCTTCGGGGAAGGTTCTGTCGATGAAGATTTCAGCGAACTCAACCCCTTCACCACTGAGGATCTGAAGCATCTTATTGTGCGAAGGCCAGAAGGTCTCTTCAGGGAAGGAGGCTGTACCCAGCCCATCCTGGTTTGTCACCATAACCAGTTCATAGTCGGTCTCCCTGGCAATGGCTGAGAGAGCCGTTATTACACCCGGCAGGAATCCAAATTCCTCTATTGAGTCGACCTGTTCATCCAGAGGCTCTGTGATTATTGTACCGTCACGGTCAATAAAGAGGACTTTCTTCATTTTGCAAGTTTCTTTAAGGTAGTTATGAGTTTGTTATTTTCAGTCCGTGAACCTACTGTTATCCTAAGGCAACCCTCTGCTATCCTGTTCCTGTTCCTTATTATTATTTTGCTGCTTTTAAGCTGTTCGTACAGATTATCTGCATCTTTTACCTTAATAAGAATAAAGTTGGAGTCGGATGGGAATACCTCCTCAATAATACTTATTTTTTTAAGAACGCTCATTAGCCGTTCCCGCTCCAGGGTTATCTTATTTACCTCATTCCTGTAGATTTCTATCCTCTGAAGTTTTTTAAGGGCCGCCTTCTGGTTTATGGTACTGATGTTGTAAGGTGGTTTCATCTTGTTTAAGTAGCTGACAACTTCGGCTGAGGTAAAGGCCATACCTATCCTGGCAGCGGCCAGTCCAAGTGCCTTGCTGAAGGTCTGCATCACAAGAAGGTTGGGGTGTTTCCCAATAGAAAACCTGAACGAGGGTTTGCCTGAGAAATCATTATAGGCTTCATCAACGACTACCATTCCACTGAACTGTGATATTATGTCTTCAACAACGGAATGATTCATGCAGTTGCCTGAAGGGTTGTTTGGCGAACAGATAAAGATAAGCTTAACTGAGGGGTCATCAAGATAAGGCAGAACCGATTGCGGGTCAATGTTGAAGTCGCCGGTGAGGTCGATGTTTATCAGTCTGACATCATTGATAGCTGCCGACACCTCGTACATGCCATAGGTGGGATGAAAGGTGAGAGCCTTGTCTTTTCCGGGAGTACAGAAGATCCTGTAACATAGATCTATTATTTCGTCAGAGCCGTTGCCCAGGAAGATATTCCCTGAAGGGACCTCTTTGATTTTACTTATTGCCTCCTTAAGTTCTGACTGGAAGGGATCGGGATACCTGTTAAGTGCTCCGTAGGGATTTTCGTTTGCATCAAGGAAAACACCCTCTGTCCCCTGAAACTCATTTCTTGCGCATGAATAGGGGATGAGGTTCCTTACGTTTTCTCTGACAAGCTTATCTAAATCAAACATTTTTAAGTGAATTAAGTCGTATTGTAACTGCATTCCTGTGGGCTTCGAGTTTCTCTGCTTCAGCCATTATTGCCACCACTGGTCCCAGCATTAGCATCCCATCGGGAGAGACCTCCTGGAAAGTGATTTTTTTAATAAAGCTGTCGACCGATACCCCGCTGTAGTTTCTTGCCGCACCGTTTGTAGGAAGTGTATGGTTTGTACCTGTGGCATAGTCGCCTGAACTTTCGCAACTGTAGTTTCCGAGGAATACCGATCCGGCATTTGTCACCTTCTCTGCAACCGAAGCTGATTTCTCAGTGGCGATTATCAGGTGTTCGGGTGCATAGATGTTGCTGAAGCTTATGCAGTCGTCAACAGAAGGCAGGAGAATGGCCTTGCTTTTTTCAAGGGACCGCAGAATAATCTCCTTCCGGGGAAGGGGTTCAGTCTGTTTCTTTATCTCGTCAGCCACCTGTCTGATCACATATTCGCTGTCGGTGAGAAGGATCACCTGACTGTCGGGTCCGTGTTCGGCCTGGGAGAGAAGGTCGGCAGCCACGAAAGCAGGAACGGAAGAAGAGTCGGCTATTACAAGAACCTCACTGGGTCCGGCGGGCATGTCGACAGGAACGCCGTCGAGCTGGACCAGTTCCTTGGCCATGGTTACGTACTGGTTTCCCGGACCGAAGATCTTATCCACCGGGGGTATTGTTTCTGTTCCGTAAGCCATGGCTGCAACAGCCTGCGCACCTCCTGTTTTGAATATTGCTGTAACGCCGGTGAGAGATGCCGTAAAAAGGATCACCGGATCTATCGAGCCATCACGTCCCGGAGGGGTACACATTATTACTTCGCTGCAGCCGGCCAGCCTGGCCGGAATGGCAAGCATCAGTACTGTTGAGAACAGGGGTGCACTTCCGCCCGGGACATATATACCTACTCTTTCAATAGCTACGCTTTTTCTCCAGCATCTTACACCCGGACTTGTTTCCACTACGGGCTCTTTGCCCATCTGAACGGAATGAAAACGGGTTATGTTATTCCTGGCAGTAAGGATGGCTTTCTTAAGGTCATCGGGGACCTTAAGTATAGCTTCTTCAATCTCTTCCTGTCTGACACGAAGAGAAGAGGGAAGGATCCCGTCAAACAATTCCGAATATTCTGCCAGTGCTTTGTCTCCTTTGGATCTGACACGGCCCAGTATCTCACGGCATTTCAGTTCAAGGTCCTTCCTTTCTATTACCGGTCTGCGGCAGAGTGCTTCCCATTGGCCGGGTTCAGGCAATAAAACTGTTTCCATTATGTTATCATTTTTTCGATAGGTATAACAAGTATTCCTTCAGCACCTGCCTTTTTAAGCTGGCTGATTCTCTCCCAGAAATCATCTTCCCGTACTACTGAGTGAAGGCTGCACCATCCCTCTTCGACAAGGGGAAGTATGGTGGGGCTTTTCATGCCCGGAAGTATTCTGCAAATCTCCTGAATGGCATCCTGTGGTGCGTTAAGAAGGATGTACTTGTTTTCCTTTGCATTCTTGACGGCTCTGATCCTGAAGAGCAGTCTTTCGAGGATCTCCTTTTTCGCTTCGTCGAGATTACGGTTGGCTATAATAACGGCCTGGCTCTTAAGAATGGTGACCACTTCCTTCAGGCCGTTTGTCAGCAGTGTGGTACCTGAACTTACTATATCACAAACAGCATCGGCAAGACCGATACCCGGTGCTATTTCGACGCTTCCGCTGATCTCTTCGATCTGAGCCCTTACGTTATTCTTTTTAAGGTAGCCTTTAAGCAGGTTGGGATAGCTGGTTGCAATCTTTTTGTCCATCAAATATTCAGGACCGGTGAATGAATCTTCCTTTGGGATGGCAAGAGACAGGCGGCAGTGGGCAAAGCCCAGCTGCTCGAGGATATCAACTTCCTTGTCGTTCTCATACACCATATTCTCACCAAGGATTCCTATATCGGCAACCTGTTGCTCGACATATTGCGGTATGTCGTCATCCCTGAGATAAAGAACCTCTATGGGAAAGTTGCCGGCTGCCGACTTAAGTACATTTGCCCCGTTTGATATCTTTATTCCGCATTCTTCAAGAAGCTTACGTGAATTCTCACTCAGGCGGCCCGTTTTCTGGATTGCAATTTTAAGTACACTCATTTTCAATTTGTTTTATTTATCCGGGCTGGTCCGGCAGAAAAAAACCCGCCTGATCAGCTCAGACGGGTTTATGATATTTTACAGTTACCACATATCATATTCATCTCGCCTGAGAGCAAGTATGAAAATGATGATGATGAAATAACATTTTACAGTTCATTTGTAATTTTTGTGAACACAAAGATATACTTTTTTTAATAATTATTATTCTAATGATCAAAAATCAGAAAAAAAGTAATCCAGGTCATCTCAGTATAAGAGCATGTCTTTAACAGGCACGGATAAATGGTATGCTAGACTCTTTCAGCAACCAGGTCGCCCACCTGGGTAGTTGAGTATCCCATTTTTCCGGCTCCCATATCTTTAAGTTTGTTGGCCGTGACATCCATAATGGCTCCTTCAATGGCTTTTGCTGCAGTTTCTTCGCCCAGGTGCTCGAGCATCATTGCCCCTGCCGATATTGAAGCAAGAGGGTTGATGATGTTTTTACCTGTGTATTTGGGGGCTGAGCCACCAATAGGTTCGAACATTGAGACTCCGGAAGGATTAATATTGCCACCCGCTGCTATACCCATTCCCCCCTGAGTAATGGCGCCCAGGTCGGTGATTATGTCGCCGAACATGTTTGTTGTTACAATAACGTCGAACCATTCGGGATTCTTTATCATCCACATACAGGTTGCATCCACGTGGTAGTATTCGCGGGTTATATCAGGGTATTCAGCTTTGCCTATTTCATGGAAGGCTCTTTCCCACAGGTCGAACACATAAGTAAGGACGTTGGTCTTTCCGCACAGGGCTAAAGTTTTCTTTTTGTTCCTTTTTCTTGTGTATTCAAAGGCATAGCGGAGGCATCTGTCAACGAGCATTCTGTTATATACCATATTCTGGATGGCGACTTCGTGTGGGGTACCCTTCATGGTGACACCGCCGATTCCGGTATATACATCCCCGGTGTTTTCTCTTACTACAACATAATCAATATGCTCCGGTCCTTTATCTTTAAGCGGAGTAGCCACTCCGGGATAGAGTTTAATAGGTCGCAGGTTAATATACTGGTCGAGTTCAAATCTTAATTTAAGGAGTATCCCTTTTTCAAGGATCCCGGGTTTTACATCCGGATGACCGATAGCTCCAAGGAAGATGGAATCAAATTTAAGGAGTTCTTCAGTGGCGTTGTCGGGAAGGATCTCACCTGTTCTGAGATAACGTTCACCTCCAAAATCAAATTCCTGGAAATTCATTGAGAATCCGTATTTTGAAGCTGCTGCCTCAAGTACCTTCCTGCCTTCTCTGACTACTTCAGGGCCGGTTCCATCACCGCCTATGACAGCGATATTGTAAGATTTCTTCATATTGTTTATCAATTTTTATGGTGGGTTTGACATTTAAAGCTGGATGGGTATCTCCGTGACTGATTACTTGTTATCGCGATCATTGAGCCCCTCAATTATGTTAAGCATTCTTTCGGTTGCCTTGATAGCCGATTCGGTCTGGTCGGCATCAAGTCCCTTTGTCCTGAACTCACGGTTCTTCATCTTCCATGATATTACAGTTTCGACAAGAGCATCAGTCTTTCCTCCCGGAGGTATTGAAACTTCATAATCGGCAAGAACAGGAAGTTCCTTACCCAGGCGGTCGTAAATTATCCTTATGGCTTTCATGAATGCATCATATTGTCCGTCTCCTGAAGAGGTTTCCTGGTACAGGTTGCCGTCGATATCTATCTGAACGCTGGCAAAAGGTTTAAGGCCAAATGATAGTGACAGTGAGTAGTTCTTGATAAAGATCTTATACTCTGTTGTGTCATCACCAAGAACATCTGAAATTATGAAAGGAAGGTCTTCTGAGGTGACATTCTCTTTCTTGTCGCCCAGTTCGATTACCCTTTGGGTCACTTTGGCCAGGGACTCGGGACTGAGGTCGAGTCCGAACTCCTCAAGGTTCTTCTTAATTGTTGCTTTTCCCGACTGTTTTCCAAGGGCATATTTTCTTTTCCTTCCGAAGCGTTCAGGGAGAAGGTTGTTGAAATACAGGTTGTCTTTACTGTCTCCGTCGGCATGAACACCCGAGGTCTGGGTAAACACGTTTTCTCCAATAATTGGTTTATTGACAGGGATTCTTATTCCACTGAAGGTCTCTACTATTTTACTTGTCTTGGTGATCTCCTCTTCAACAGCATTGATGTCGGCACCGAGATGATCGCGGAGTACACCGATGACGCTTGAAAGAGGTGCATTGCCAGCTCTTTCTCCAAGTCCGTTTACAGTTGTATGGACACCCTTTATTCCTGCCCTTACTGCGGCCATTAAGTTTGCCACAGCCAGATCGTAGTCATTATGTGGATGAAAGTCAAAATGGACGTCAGGATACCTTGTTGTCATTTTACTGCACAGCTCATATGTCTGGTCGGGATTCAGAATGCCCAGTGTATCGGGAAGCATGATTCTTTTTATGTTTTCAGCTTTGAGAGCGTCGACCATATAGAAGACGTAGTCTTCGGAGTTAAGCATACCGTTTGACCAGTCTTCAAGGTAAATGTTGACTTCCATATTCATCAGTCCGGCTTTGTCGACGATGGCACGTATGTCATTCAGATGCTGATCAGGTGTCTTCCTTAGCTGTTTTTCAAGGTGACGGAGTGATCCTTTGCAGAGGAGGTTGATAACTTTGCCTCCGGCGTCATTTATCCAGTTGAGGGATATGTCTCCGTCGACAAAACCAAGCACTTCAACCTTGTGATGGAGGTTGTTCTGCCTTGCCCAGTCAGTTATTTTCCTGAGGGCTTCAAATTCACCGGTTGAGACTCTTGCTGAAGCAACTTCAATACGGTCGACCCTTACATCTTTAAGGAGGAGAGAGGCTATATGGAGTTTCTCGGTTGGTGAATATGAAACTCCCTGTGTCTGTTCACCATCCCTGAGAGTGGTATCCATTATTTCTATTTTCATCAGTAAATAATTTTTACTTTAATGGCCTGATGGAACCCACATGTCTGAAAATTATATACATACGTGTTTGTATCTGCAAGACATGTGGGTTTCATCCGTATATTATTTTGATTTTAATGGCCGGATAGAACCGGGCATGATTTATTTCAGTGTTACTATGTCTGGAATTATTCATGCGGGTTTCATCTCACTTCTTTGCAATTGATTCGTAAGCTGTTATGTGGTCTTTTATTTCAAGAAGATAATCGATGTCGTCAAGTCCTTTTATCATGCACTCCTTTTTCCAGGGATTGATGTCGAAGCTGACTGTTTCGCCTGTATCAGCTATGGTAACTGCCTGGTTAAAAAGGTCGATCTTAACAATGGTATCTGGTTTTCTTGCTACAAGGGCAAGAAGGTTCTGCAGAAACTTATCGCTCACGACAACCGGCAGGAGTCCGTTGTTAAGGGCGTTGTTTTTAAAGATATCGGCAAAGAAGCTGGATATGACGGCTCTGAATCCGTAATCGTAAACGGCCCACACGGCATGTTCACGGCTGGATCCGCTTCCGAAGTTTTTTCCGGCAACAAGGATCTTACCGCTGAAGCGGGTATTGTTAAGCACGAAATCCGGATTTGGTGATCCATCTTTTTCAAACCTCCAGTCGCGGAAGAGATTATCTCCGAAACCATCCCTGGATGTTGCGCTTAGGAACCTGGCCGGTATGATCTGGTCGGTATCGACATTTTCAAGAGGCAGGGGCACGCAGGTAGATTCGAGTATCTCAAATTTTTCTTTTGGCATGTTGTTAAAGATTAATATCGTTAGTCAATAAATTCCCGTGGATCGGTGATTTTTCCTGTCAGGGCGGCTGCAGCTGCAGTGAGAGGACTGGCAAGGAGGGTCCGGGCACCGGGTCCCTGTCGTCCTTCGAAGTTCCTGTTCGATGTTGAGACTGCATACTTGCCTTCAGGTATCTTATCTTCATTCATGGCCAGGCATGATGAGCAGCCAGGCTGTCTGAATTCAAACCCTGCTTCTTTAAGAATTTCAGTAAGGCCTTCTTTAATTGCCTGCTGTTCTACAAGCTTGGAGCCTGGAACGATAAGGACAGTAACACCGGGGGCTTTTTTTCTGCCTCTGACCATGTTGGCGAAAGCCCTTATATCTTCAATCCTGCCGTTTGTGCAGCTTCCAAGGAACACATAGTCAATGGGATGTCCGGCTATAGGCATTCCAGGGGTGAATCCCATGTAATCAAGTGACTTAAGGAAGGATGCAGATGCTTCTCCCTTGATCTCGGTCAGACAAGGGATAGCGCTGTCGATAGCTATACCCATACCGGGGTTTGTCCCGTAGGTTATCATTGGCTTAATATCGGCTGCGTTGAACTCCAGTTCGCGGTCGAAGACTGCACCCTGATCACTTCTGAGCTCCAGCCATTGAGCGACTGAGTTGTCCCAGCCGGGCTGGTCCTTCAGACCCGGTACCTTTTCGAGGTAGCTGATTGTTTTGGCATCGGTAGCAATAAGTCCTCCACGTGCACCCATCTCGATGCTCATGTTGCATACGGTCATCCTGGCTTCCATGCTCAGATCCTCTACTGCAGAACCTGCAAACTCAACGAAGTAGCCTGTGGCGCCGCCGGTTGATATCTGAGATATTATATACATGATCATGTCTTTGGAAGTTACTCCTTTCTGAAGTCTGCCATTAACAGTGATTCTCATCTTTTTTGGTTTGGGCTGAAGTATACATTGGGTGGCAAGAACCATTTCAACCTCGCTTGTACCTATCCCGAAGGCTATGGTGCCAAAGGCTCCGTGAGTAGAGGTATGGCTGTCGCCACACACAATGGTCATGCCGGGTCTGGTAAAGCCCAGCTCCGGTCCTATGACATGGACAATCCCGTTCTTCCCGTGGTTGAGTCCGAAAAGAGTGATCCCGAATTCATTGCAGTTTGCCTCAAGTTGGGCTACCTGTATCCTCGACAGTTCTTCCTTAATAGGCAGATGCTGATCCCTTGTTGGGATGTTATGATCAGCTGTGGCCAGGGTGCGACCGGGCCGGAAGACCTTAATGCCCCTGTTTCTCAGGCCGTTGAAAGCCTGAGGGCTTGTTACCTCATGAATGTAGTGCTGATCAATGTACAGGACATCCGGTCCTCCTTCTATCGAACGGACCACATGTGAATCCCATATCTTGTCAAAAAGTGTCTTTGCTTCCATTAGCAATGTTTTTTCTTTTCTGCATAAGTCCTTAAGGTGATTTCTCTGAGCCCCGCTTTGAATTCTGACATTCAGAAACGTGGCTTCAGAGGATCACCAGGGAACAAATTATTTACTTGATTTTTGAAATAGCGTCAATAAAGGCTTCCACTGAAGCGGTTACGATATCTGTATGGGCCGAGAAGCCGTAATAGCTCTTCTCTTCGTGTATTATCTGGATATGAACCTTTCCAATGTCATCACTGCCTTTGGTTATAGCCTGAATAAGGAACTCCTCGAGGTGAACGGTTTTGCTTATCAGGTGCTTGACAGCAGTAAAGGCTGCGTCGATGGGTCCGTTACCTGTGGCTGTGGAAGTGTGGATCTCTCCGTTTATCCTTATACCTACAGTGGCAACAGGGATAGCTGATTTTCCGCAGGTTACCTGAAGCTGTTCGAGCTTAAGCGATTTCTCGCCGCCGAAAACCTCTCCCGTAAGTATCCTGATGTCCTCATCATTGATCTCTTTCTTCTTGTCGGCCAGGGTCAGGAAACGGTGGTAGATATCATCCAGCTCTTCCTTACCGAAGTTGAATCCTAGCAGTTCAAGCCTGTGATTAAGTGCTGCCCTTCCACTGCGTGCTGTGAGGATAATAGACGAATCTTTTATACCTACTTCGTGGGGATCGATGATTTCATAGTTCTCCCTGTTTTTAAGCACACCATCCTGGTGGATACCTGAGGAGTGGGCGAAAGCATTCCTTCCTACAATAGCTTTGTTTGGCTGTACGGGCATACTCATAAGTGATGATACCAGCTTGCTTGTTGAGGATATGAGCTTGGAATTGATATTGGTACTGAGGTTAATTGAATGATGACTCTTGAGTATCATGGCTATCTCCTCAAGGGCAGTGTTACCCGCCCTTTCTCCAATACCGTTCATGGTTACCTCAACCTGACGGGCGCCGTTGATGACACCCATAATTGTGTTTGCAGTAGCCATTCCCAGATCGTTGTGGCAATGTGTTGAGATGACTGCCTTGTCGATGTTGGGAACGTTCTCCATGAGATACCTGATTTTTGCTCCGTAACCTTCGGGCAAGCAATAGCCTGTAGTGTCGGGGATATTAACGACTGTAGCCCCGGCATTGATTACAGCCTCAACTACTCTTGCAAGATATTCGTCTTCACTTCTTCCGGCATCTTCGGCATAGAATTCAACGTCGTCAACAAATTTCCTTGCATATTTTACAGCATCAACAGCTCTTCTGATTATCTCTTCAGGAGTCGTTTTGATTTTGTATTTAATATGAAAGGGAGAGGTGCCGATTCCCGTGTGAATCCTTTTCTTCTTTGCAAACTGCAGGGCTTCGGCAGCAACTTCAATATCCTTCTTGACAGCCCTGGTCAGTGCACATATCACCGGATTTGTAATAGCTTTTGATATCTCAACCACCGATCTGAAATCACCGGGGCTTGATATCGGGAAGCCAGCCTCAATTACGTCGACACCAAGAGCTTCGAGAGCCTGGGCCACCTGGATCTTTTCAATCGTATTCAGCTGGCATCCGGGCACCTGCTCACCGTCTCTGAGGGTGGTATCGAAAATTATTACTTTTTCTTCCATTACTTAAAAAATATTATCGTTTACTAATTGGCAGGTCTGAGTTTTCTTACTGAAGCGCCTGTTCTCCAGATCTCTGAGTTGCCGAGTTCATTCAGTTCAGCATTGAGTTTCTCTTTATAGTCGGGTGAGCCAGTCGATTCAAGAACCCTCACACACTCTTCTCCCGACCTGACTTTGTTATACAGATCCTTGAAGACGGGAAGTGTGGCTTCCATGAATTTCGGACGCCAGTCAAGGGCACCCCTCTGTGCTGTAGCGCTGCAGTTTGCATACATCCAGTCCATTCCCTTTTCGTCGACAAGTCTGATAAGACTCTGGGTAAGTTCTTCAACTGTCTCATTGAAAGCTTCGGAAGGAGTATGTCCGTTTTCGCGGAGAACCTGATACTGTGCATCCATAATTCCGGCAAGTGCACCCATAAGCACGCCACGCTCGCCTGTAAGGTCACTGTACACTTCTCTTTCAAAGGTAGTGGGGAAGAGATATCCCGAACCGATAACTATACCAAGTGCCATAGTCCTGTCAGTTGCTCTTCCTGTGAAATCCTGAAACACCGAGAAGCTTGAGTTGATTCCGGTGCCTGCAAGGAAGTTCCTGCGTACACTTGTGCCCGACCCTTTGGGAGCAACCATTATCACATCTATGTCGGCAGGGGGAATGACTCCTGTATGATCCTTATAGGTAATTGAAAAACCATGTGAGAAATAAAGTGCATCACCTTTCTTAAGGCAGGGTTTGATCTTTGGCCAGAGTATTCTCTGTGCAGCATCAGACACAAGATACTGTATTATGGTAGCTTTGGTGGCTGCCTCTTCGACAGAGAATAGAGTCTTGCCCGGAACGAATCCGTCGGCAACAGCCCTGTCCCAGTCGGCCTTGAATTCGGGAGCCTGTCCTATGATGACATTGATCCCGTTGTCTTTCATATTCAGAGCCTGAGCTGGTCCCTGAACTCCGTAGCCGATAACAGCAATAACTTCATCTTTAAGTACTTCGCGTGCCTTTGAAAGAGGAAATTCTTCTCTTGTAACAACTGTCTCAAGGACTCCGCCAAAATCGATTTTTGCCATGGTATTAAATTTTTACATTAGTTATTATAATTTTTTCTCCAATGGATTCTGTCACACTGGTATTCTTAATTAAACATTTCCAATCTGTCGGGCTTATTGGGATTTGCCTCGTCCATCTCGCGGAGGTAGGCATTAAGCTCCTTCACCTGTCTTGTTACTGCCACGCGGCCCGACCTTACAAACTGTAAGACACCGCACGGCTCAAGTGCATGCAACAGATCATTGATCTCTGTTTTATGTCCCGTCTTTTCAACGACCGTGTATTCGGGTGTCATTTCAAGAATCCTGGCATGATGGGCCCTCACCATCCGGTCGATGATGTCTCCCGACATCAGCCCTTTGGTGCTTACCTTGTATAGTGCCAGTTCCTGATAGATGATCTCGTCGGAGTTGTGTACAAACACTTTAAGTACATCGACAAGCTTTCCCATCTGCCTGGCAACCTTCTGAACCATCTCTTCGCTGGTACGTACAACAAGAGTGAGTATTGACACGCCCCTGACGGCAGATTCGGAAGCTGTGATACTTTCAATATTTATCTGCCTCCTTGTAAGGATAATGGTTATCTGGCTCATAATGCCGATATGATTCTCGGTGAACAGCGATACTGTAAACTCTTTTTTCATCCGTATATATTGTTTTTCTTTTTATCTAATAATTTAAAGCCCATAAACATTTATCTGTCAGACAAGTCTTATTTCTGACACTGATGCTCCTGGTTCCACCATGGGCAGTACATTGGCTTCCTTTTCTATTATCACTTCAAGAAGATAAGGGCCGGCCGAGTCAAGCATCTCTGAAACAGCCTCCTGAAGGTCATCTCTTTCACTTACCAGCCGTGCAGGAATGTTATAACCTTTGGCAATTGTCTGGAAGTCAGGATTAATGAGTTCGGTCGAGGCATATCTTTTATCAAAGAACATATCCTGCCACTGCCTGACCATACCAAGAAAACTGTTGTTAAGAAGGACTATCTTAACGGGGATTTTATACTGGAGAATAGTTCCCAGTTCCTGTATTGTCATCTGGAATCCTCCATCACCAAGAAAGGTTACTACCTGTGTTTCGGGTTTTCCAACCTTGGCACCCATTGCTGCAGGTAATCCGAAGCCCATGGTCCCCATTCCCCCGGAGGTCACAAAGCTGTTTGGCTTTGTGAATCTGAAGTACCTGGCCACTGACATCTGGTTCTGTCCTACATCAGTGACTGCAATGGCATTGCCTTCCGTCATCTCTGACACTAGTCTGACAACCTCACCCATCCTTATCTTTCCGGATTCAGGTTTTGTCTCGGGTCTCGATACTTTTTCGTGTTCAATCTTATCGAGAACCCTGAACTCCCTGATCCATGATTCGTATGTTTTTTCCTTAACAAGAGGCATGAGGTAGGAGAGGGCATCTTTGGCATCATTATTTATTCCTACATCAACAGATACGTTCTTGTTTATCTCGGCTTCATCTATCTCGATGTGTATTATCCTTGCTTGTTTTGCATATTTCTTCAGATTACCCGTAACCCTGTCATCAAACCTCATTCCTATGGCAATTATAAGGTCTGCTTCATTTGTAAGTACATTGGCTCCGTAATTTCCATGCATGCCCAGTAAGCCGGCGAACAACCTGTGCCCCGACGGGAAAGCAGATAACCCGAGAAGGGTAACTGCAACAGGGATGCCTGTTTTCTCAGCGAAGCTCAGCAGTTGATCTTCAGCCCCTGAGATAAGAATGCCGTGTCCGGCCAGTATCAGAGGTTTCTCGGCATGGTTTATCATAATAGCCGCTGATTCCAGTGAACGGGTCTGAAGAGGCAGGATGGGATTGTAGCTTCTTATGTAATTACATTTTTTGTATTTATAGTTAAGTTTCTCTATCTGGGCATCCTTTGCAATATCTACCAGCACGGGTCCGGGCCGTCCTGTTTTGGCAATATAAAATGCTTTGGCCATTACCTCGGGTATGTCCTGTGCTTTTTTAACCTGGGCGTTCCACTTGGTGACAGGCATTGACACACCCAGTATATCAGTCTCCTGAAAGGCATCTGTCCCGATAAGGCTTGAAACGACCTGTGCCGTGACAAACACCACTGGTACTGAATCAAGAAAAGCGTTGGCTATTCCGGTTATAAGGTTTGTAGCACCGGGACCTGAAGTGGCAAAGCAGACTCCGGGTCTCCCGGTGACCATGGCATAGGCCTGCGCCGCATGAGCTGCACCCTGCTCATGACGTGTCAGGTAGTGCTTTATTTTGTCTTCGTAGTCAAGTAATTTATCATAAACGGGCATTATAGCTCCCCCCGGATAACCGAAAATCGTGTCAACTCCTTCTTCAATGAGACATTTAAGCAGGGCTTCACCACCGGAAATGCTTTCATATCCGTTGGTCTGCATGACAGCCTGTAATGTTTCCTTCTCACTCTTCATAAAGATCCTGTTGTTATTTTTAGAATTATTAAATATCCTGTTAGTTGTCTGTTTCTATGTTTCTTACTGCTCCTTTGTCAGCCGAAGTAACAAGCAGGGCGTAAGCCTTAAGTGAGGCCGGCACCACTCTATTCCTTGTTACAGGCTTGTAGGCGGCAGCCCCTTTCTTCCTTTCCTCCTGATGACGTTCAGCTATCTGGCTGTCGGTAAGTAAGACATTGATCTTTCTTGAAGTAATATCTATACTTATTATGTCACCGTTGCGGATTATAGCTATATTTCCTCCTGCCGCAGCTTCAGGGGATACGTGACCTATTGAAAGTCCCGATGTGCCGCCTGAGAATCGTCCGTCAGTGATAAGGGCACATTTCTTGTCAAGACCTAAGGATTTCAGATATGATGTGGGATATAGCATCTCTTGCATACCAGGTCCTCCTTTTGGTCCTTCATAGGTAATTATAGCCACATCTCCTTCCCCGACCTTTCCTCCAAGGATTCCTTCAACAGCGTCATCCTGCGATTCAAAGACAACGGCAGGTCCCGAAAAACTGAATATTGAAGGATCAATTCCGGCAGTCTTTACAATACATCCGCCTTCGGCTATATTACCGTAGAGCACTGCAAGTCCGCCGTCGCGGTTATAGGCGTGGTCAATATCCCTTATACAGCCTTTTTCCCTGTCGTTATCGGGCGAATCATAATAGCTGTTCTGGCTACCCATCTCTAAGCTTCTTTTATTCGAGGGAGCACTGCGGAAGTATTCAAAAGCTTCTGGTTTTGTTTTTACACCCATTATGTCCCAGTCATCAACAGCTTCGTCAAGTGTTTTATAATCCACACGGCTTACCGAACCGTCAACAAGGCTTTTTTTTCTGAGCTCTCCCATGATGGCCAATATGCCGCCGGCACGATGAACATCCTGAACATGGTAAGATGAACTGGGAGCTACCTTACATATGTTGGGAATTCTGCGCGAGAGTTCGTCGATATCCTTCATCCTGAAATCAACACCGGCTTCATGAGCCACGGCAAGAAGATGAAGAACAGTATTTGTCGATCCTCCCATGGCAATATCGAGTGACATTGCATTCATAAAAGCTTTTTTCGTGGCAATGGAACGGGGAAGAACCGATTCATCACCATCGTAGTAGTATTTCTTTGTTATTTCAACAATCAGTGAGGCGGCTTTCTCAAAAAGACCAATCCGGTTTTTGTGAGTGGCCACCAGGGTTCCGTTACCGGGAAGCGAAAGACCAAGAGCTTCAGTAAGGCAGTTCATTGAGTTGGCAGTAAACATACCTGAACATGAGCCACAGGTGGGACATGCCGACCTTTCAAGTTCATTAAGCTCGGCATCGCTGACAGAGGAATCTGCCGCAGAAACCATGGCATCGATAAGGTCGACATTCTTATCTTTAAATCTTCCCGCCTCCATAGGGCCACCTGAAACGAATACAGCCGGTATGTTGAGGCGCATGGCTGCCATAAGCATCCCGGGAGTTATCTTGTCGCAGTTGCTTATGCAAATCATTGCATCGGCACGGTGAGCGTTGCACATATATTCAACACTGTCAGCAATAAGTTCGCGTGAAGGAAGAGAGTAAAGCATGCCATCGTGCCCCATTGCTATGCCATCATCAATGGCAATAGTATTGAACTCGGCAGCAAAAAAACCATGTTTCTCAATTTCATGCTTAACAAACTGGCCTGTGTTATGAAGATGCACGTGTCCCGGTACAAACTGTGTAAAGGAATTGACAACTGCAATGACAGGCTTGCCAAAGTGTTCCTCCTTCTTGCCGTTGGCACGCCAGAGACTCCTGGCGCCAGCCATGTTACGGCCTGTGATGGTCTTTGAACTTCTTAACTGATTCTTCATCTCTTCAATAATGTTTAAAAAAAAAGCTTTCCGGTTGATCCGGAAAGCTTTTGTATATTTAATGTACTACATATTATTCCCGGATCATTAGCCTTTGGCAATAATAAGGACGAGGACGAGGGCTATAATATGAGTTAATTTGTTTATCACAATATTTTTTACAATTGGAAGTACAAAGGTATTTATATTTTTAATAAATCAAACAAAAATCAGTTTTTTCTTTATTTTTTATTTCGAACCTTAAGGGGTTGTTGTTCGATTATCAGCGGTGAAATATGCAGAAACAACAACTTACACGGATAGTCACGACCTTATAGGATACATGTGTCAGAGGGCTTCAGAAGCAGCAATCTGTTGTCTTAAATAGACCAGGGCGGGACCAGCCTCCTTGTTAATATCCTTCCAGCTGCATTCGACAGATAACATGCCTTTATAATTTATATCGAACAGGGCCTTTATATAAGGTGTGAAATCTTCCCCATTAACCCCTGGTGCACTTCTGTCACGGTTTTCAGCAATATGTGTGTGCTTTATGTATTTACCATATCTCAGGATGCTTTCAGGACCCTCCTTTTCTCTCAGCATGTGAAAGATATCGGCAAGAAGCCTTATGTTGGGGTGATTTATCTCTTTTACCATTTCACCGCCTTCGGCAACACTGTTCAGGAAGTTGCATTCACCCGAATTAAGGGGTTCAAGTACAACCGTTATCCCCTGTCTTCGTGCAAGGGGTCCCATTCTCCGGCAGAGTTCAATAAACTGCTCTCTGGCCTTCTCTTGCGGGAACCCATCAGGGATGGAGCGCGAAGCACCGCTGCCGAAGACTATTATCCCGACACCTGCCATCTTTGCCCTGGAGAAAGCTGTTTCGGCATAGTCTAAGATTTCATCATGAACGGCATCGGGACCAACACTTTTGAGTTTTCCTGGCAGAAAAACATTACAGGCGGGAATGGTGATTCCGGCGCTTCTTGCCTGGTCTAGTTTTGTAATGAAAGCAGCTTCTTCATTAAGCGGATCAAGAAAAGACTGAACTGATTCTTCAATATATGGGTAACCGGCTTCAGTAACCAGCTTATGGTTAGAGAGAGAGGTGCAGATTCCGGTCTGAATAAAGGATCCCTTCCTTTTCATGGCCTCTACTACTTCAGTCCGGAGAAAAAATAACCCGGCTCCTGCCATTGTTGTATTCGTAATGAATGTTCTTCTGTTGATTGTCATGGTATGTGTTGTTTCGAAAACGTGTCAGTCATGAACGATGATATTAAGCCCCCTTTTATTAAGTCGCTTTTGACTTTGCCTGTGATAAAAATATGGAAATATTTTTGAAATAAAATTGTACCTTTCAACGAAATTTAAACCTGACAAAGATGAAGATAAAAAAGTTACTCGGCGTTGTTGTTTTAATGACAATCGCGGGTGTGTTTCTTGCCACATCCACATCATTCAAACCTAAATCAAAGAATATAGGTCTTCAGTTGTATTCGATCCGCGATTCGATCAGAAGAGATGTTCCCCTGGCAATCAAAAAGGTTGCAGACATGGGCTATACTTTTGTTGAACCGGCCGGATATTCCGGAGGTAAGTTTTATGGTCTTACTCCCGCTGAATTCAAGGCTCTTTGCAGTGAAAACGGGATGACAATACTCAGTTCCCATACAAGCAGGCCTCTCCCGGATGCTTCAAACTATGCTGAAACAATGGCATGGTGGGATGAATGTATAGACGCTCATGTTGCTGTCGGTGCGAAGTACATTGTTCAGCCTTCCATGGGCGGGTCAGCCTATGAGAATCTTGAGAATCTCAAGGCATGGTGTGATTACTTCAATGCTGTAGGGGAAAAATGCAATGCAAAAGGTATCCGTTTCGGATATCATAACCACGACAGGGAGTTCAGCACTGTCCATGACGGGGTTACCATGTATGATTTCATGCTTAAGAATACTGATCCGAAGAAGGTATTCTTTCAGATTGATCTGTACTGGTGCGTTGTAGGAGGCAAAAACCCTGTCGATTATTTCAATAATTATCCAGGACGCTTTGATCTGTGGCACATTAAGGACAAAGAGGAAATAGGGGCCAGCGGAATGATGGATTTTGAATCTATATGGAAAGCGAGGGATAAATCGGGAATGCAGTATGGTATTGTTGAAGTTGAAAGGTACAACTTTGACCAGTATACCAGCTGTGAAAAGAGTATAGACTTCCTTAACGATGCTGCTTATGTTGTAATGCCCAAATAAGGCACCGATTGCAATATTTAACCAGAACAGCCCCGGTAATTTATCCTTTTGTAATAAATTGCCGGGGCTGTTTCTGTAAGGTATCTGTTTCGTCTGATACCTGCAGACATGCCATAATTGCTATAATTTTTATCTGTCAGTATTATGCATGAAAATCTTAAATTATTTTTTGAAAGGCTTAAGTCACTGGGCTTCTGGAAAAGGGTGTTTGGCTGGAAAAAGATCAGAACTCTCAGTTATGATGCTTACGATGAGTATAACGGACTGGTCAGGAGAGTAAGCTTCCTTGAAGATGAGCTTGCAGGCAGGGAGAGTGTAGTCGCTGATCTTAAAGCAAAGATTGAAAGAGAAGCTGAGATCTCACTTAACAGGATTTCGGACCTTAATTTTCAGATGCAGAAGCAGGAAGCCCGGATGCAATCGCTTGAAAATGAACTTGCGCGTCAGAACCGTGAAAAGAGTGATCTGTCGGCCACGGTTGCAAGGTATGAGCAGGCTGACCAGGGAAGGACCGAGGAATTCATCAGGAATATCGCCGCCGTTAATGCTGTCAGGAAAGGTATTGAAGAGGACAGAAGCAGGCTTAATGAGGAAAGGATAAGAGAGAAGGAGGAGTACTTTGAGAAGATGAGACTAACCTGGAGGAACCATGAGATTACAGTTAAGGCGACAATAAAAAATATCTGCAAGGCTCATTTCATTGAATATGTGGAGAATGTCCCTTTCAGAGGAAATCCCGACAACACCATAATGATAGCCGGAGAATATGTGATCTTCGATGCCAAGAGTCCTGCAGGTGACGACCTTGAAAACTTTCCCCGCTATCTGAAGGTACAGACCGAAAGTGTTAAGAAATACACAAGGCAGGAGAATGTTAAGAATGATATATTTCTTGTTGTCCCGGCCAATACCCTTGATGTTGTCAGCCAGTACTCATTCAATATGGGTGATTATTATGTTTAT
Source organism: Bacteroidales bacterium (assembly GCA_034003165.1). GTDB lineage: Bacteria > Bacteroidota > Bacteroidia > Bacteroidales > VadinHA17 > LD21. Next base: position 20,398 of record JAVEZD010000025.1, read on the forward strand.
ATTATTACTGCTGATTCACTTGAGCCTATTATTCTTTCACTTAAGAAAATAGAAGACTATGAGTTCGCCGGTCAGCTGACGCCTGATGAGAGGGATAATATCTGCAGGATTATTGGAAAGTTTTCACATACGGCAAAACGAAAGATACAGGTCGACAATTTCTTCTCATTTCAGTTTCTTGAAATAATTTCGAAGGCAGGCATTGATCTTCCTGCAGATATCATGAAGTCGGTTGTTGAATTTGAAAAGGCTGAAAAGCTGAATCCTCCGCAGGAAAAGCGTTCCAGGCAGATATCTGCCGATGACCTGGTTGCTTCTACTGAGAACCTGGCGCTTGAAGCCGTAAGAAGGATAAGGAATAATGAGGAGGATAATGATCCTGTCAATGACAGTGCTGAGACCGCTATCCTTTCTGAATGAACCGCTAATGGTTTTGGGCAAGGTCCGGATATATGTCAGGCCGGATCATCCGCCCCTTAAGCGTCTGATTTCCTTGAAGTGTTCCATCGACATCTTTTCTCTGGCTTCCCTGCTTGATTTCCGGTAGGCTTCAAACTCCTCCCTGAGTTCAGTAACCTCTTTCTTTGCCTCATTGGTAACAGTGAGGTTCCTTTTTAATACAGCTGCAAGAATCCCCGTCAATGCCAGCAAAAATAGAATGATTGTCCATGTAATTGCATTGTATACAGTTTTGTTGACTTCCATTCCAAAAAATCTGATACTGTTTCGTGTGGCCGTGACCTGATCAAGCTCTGTTGCATTAACCTGAAGGGCTGATCCAAGGGAATCAATAGTGTTCTGAAGAGATTCCCCCTTGATGGTCAGGTCGTTGATCCCTGTCTTGAGGAGATTCACCGAGTCAAGGAGATTTCCTGTAAGCTTCCTGTACATATCTTCCCTGATGGCCCTGTAATTTTCATATATCCTGGTCTTTTCCCCGATATACCTGACCTGTTCCACAAGCGTCCCTTCGGTTAGCTCTGCGGGCATGGTCCCCTGGGCTCCGGCCCATTGCGAACAAAGTGTTAAGATTAAAAACAGCGCCGGTAGTTTTATTAATATTTTTTTCATTTCAGCATTGCATTTTTGGAATTTTACACTGACCTCAGTATAACGTTTTATCTCCCCGGAAATTATCTCCAAAAAATACTAATATTTTTCATATCAATCAAGTACCCCGGAATCTTTATTTCTGACACCTCTCATTCTTTTAACGAAAGGTTCCTGACGTTAGTGTACTATTTTGCAATAATGGTCAAATAAAAGGAGCACTGTGACACAAATTGGTTAATTTAGGAGTCGTTTTTACTGACATCAGGGCGCTGATTATGTTGAAAACCTTTGTCTGAATAAAAGGGTATTTTCATAAACAATAGATAATTTTCAGTGTTTCTGATCAGATGCCCGAAACTAATGGGTAAAGGCCCGGTCAGCCACTATGTGCGGTGGGACTGACGGGGCGGAAGCATATCCTGTGCTGCTTTTTACAAAAATCAAGACATTGAATACCAATGCATTAAAAACTTAATAAGGATCTGTTCGATGTAATGAATATTTTCATTTTCTGCTCCGTGAGTCGAATATTTTACTTAAATTTCAGTTATAAATAAAACTGAGACCTTCTCAGCAAAATGCTGTTAAAGCCGGATCGGGCGTAATTCCCGGAAGCAGGTATGAAAGAGTACTTTTTCATAGCAGTATTGACTCTT
>JAVEZD010000026.1:0-14657 GCA_034003165.1 Bacteroidales bacterium
GGCAGGCTGGTTGTAGTGACAGGGTTCAACTCAGTAAGTTATTTTATATATAAAGGGGAACCCATGGGTTTTAACTATGAGCTCCTTGAAGCTTTTTCGGATCACCTTGGCATTGACATAGAGCTTATTGCTGAAAATGATCCCGGGGAAGCCGTCAGAATGCTTAATTCTGGTGAAGCCGATCTGGCAGTTACCGGCTTTAACAGCGACAGTCGGGCTGCATACAATATTCAGTTAAGTGAACCGCTGGGGCAGTCGGCCCATGTCATAGTGCAGAAGAAACCTGTCAGGAGTGGCGATCCCGGAAACACCTCCGGCTATATCAGTAATATTGAAGAACTCGCCGGCAAACAGGTTTTTGTACAGAAAGGATCACCCTTTGCGTCAAGCCTGAAAGCGCTTGCTGAAGAGTATCAGATCAGAACGGATATCGTTGAGGTCCCACTCGATCCTGAACAGCTTATTTCTCTGGTTGATGACGGAGAAATAAGTTACACCGTATGCAATGAAGACCTTGCAAGAGTCAATGCCGGATATCATCCCGGTCTGGATGTCGCAACAGTTATTGGGCCTGAACGTAATCACTCGTGGGCTGTAAGAATAGAAAATTCAGATGAGCTGCTTAAAGAACTTAACAACTGGATCATCTCTTACCGAAGTACTAATGCCTATGCCCAACTTTATTCAAAGTACTACAGGAACGCCCGTTCCCGGACAATATTCAACAGCGATTACTATGCACTGAGTACAGGCAGGGTTTCACAATGGGATGAGATAATAAAGACCTGTAGTGACAGTATAGACTGGGACTGGAGGCTGCTTGCCTCCCTTATATGCCAGGAATCGCGGTTTAATCCGGATGTTACTTCAGGAGCGGGAGCATATGGGCTCATGCAGATAATGCCTGAGACCGGAAAATCGATGGGTATCGATATTACCCTGTCCCCACGCAACAATATCCTGGCAGGGATAAAGTATATTGGCAGGCTCAATTCAATGTTCCACGACAGGATTCCCGATGAGAATGAAAGGATCCGGTTTATTCTTGCATCTTACAATGCAGGGCCCGGACACGTTCTGGATGCCATGAGGCTGGCCGGGAAAAACGGTCACGATCCTCTTAAATGGGAAGATAATGTGGCTCTCTGGATGCTTAAAAAATCAGAACCGGAGTATTATAACGACAAAGATGTTAAAAACGGTTATTTCAGAGGCAGGGAATCTGTGGCTTTTGTCAATGAGATACTTGACAGATATCAGCACTATACAAATATCATACAGTGATTCCGCAACCGGAGCTTGATTCAGGATATTGCCCTATTAACTGTTCATCAGGTATCAGTCGTATCTGATAGCTTTTACCGGATTAATCCTGCTTATCAGCTGTGACGGGATAAGCAGCATAAGTATAATGGCGGCCATGGTTCCTGCATTGAGCAGTATGATGTGCATAAAATCGATGTTTACAGGGACTGTCTTCAGGTAATATGATGAAGGATCCAGACTTATCAGTCCGGTTTTGAGCTGAAGCAGAGCAAGGCCCAATCCTGCAACGTTACCCCACAGAAGTCCTTTCCCGGTAAGCCATGCGGCCTGATACAGAAATACCTTCCTGATCAGTCTGTCGCCCGAGCCCAGGGCCTTAAGCACACCTATCATATTTGTTCTTTCAAGGATAAGGATGAGCAGACCCGAGATCATATTGAAACCGGCAACAATAAGCATCAGAATGATTATCACAATAACATTCAGATCCTGAAAATTAAGCCAGTCGAAGATCTGGGGATATTTGAGCCGTATATTGGTAACCTTGAATGCCGGATCATTTTCAGAGATCCTGTATCCTATGGCATCTCTTACCGAAAGAGACATCTCATCAATAGTGTCGAAGTCGTCGATGAAAATCTCGAAGCCCGACACCTGGTCATCATCCCATCCGTTGAGCCGTTTAATATGCCCAATGTCGCAGAACACATACATCTTATCAAATTCCTCGAGGCTTGTTTCGTAGATACCGCTTACTGTAAAGCGCCTGCTCCTGGGCGGATCCTGCACAAAATGCATGGCAAAGGAATCGCCTGTTCTGAGCTTAAGCATGTCGGAGATCCTTCGTGAGATGATGACCTCATTGGTACGACCCGTATCAGACACTGTAAATACGGAGCCATCGACAATGTTGCTCCTGAAGTAGTCCCAGTCAAAGTCACTGCCCACACCCTTAAGCACCACTCCCTGAATGTCATTTTCGGTCTTTATGATACCGGCTTTGGTGGCATATACCTGGATGTGCCTGATGCCGGGTATCCTGCGTATCTCAGGAATAAAGGACTGGTTTTCTCCAATGGGAGCTGTCTCGAAGGATATATTAGAATCGAAATTAACTATCTGAATATGTGAACCGAAGCCTACTACTTTTTCCCTTATCTCCTGCTTGAATCCGGTAAGTATGGCCACTGCCAGTATCATAACTGCCAGTCCGGTTGCAATGCCGATGATGGCAATTACATTTATCGGACGCGAGAAGGAAGTGCCCTGTCGCCGCTCTTTTATCAGACGCCTTGCTATGAAATACGGAAGATCCATCTTAACTATGCATTCTGTCAGCTCAAAATTAATAAAATAATCCTGCTTTTTGCCTTTCAGCTCCGGGGAGGAGCTTAAGTCGTATAAATATTTAACCTGTTGTTTCTGACCTGATATGAGGGATATGATTTTATTATGGAAAATGTTAGTTTTACAGTAAATAACGGTATGTCAGATGAGATTTCTATCATTCATTTTGTTAATGTTTTTTCTGCCGGTTTTTTCGCACGCATCCAATGCCGGGGATGATAAGTTACTTACCGGAGCGGAGCAGCCCGGATTATATGTTCCCCTTCTTCAGGGGAAATCCGTTGCAATAGTAGCCAATCAGACCTCTATGGTTGGGGATGTACATATTGTCGATTTCCTTATGGACAGGAAGGTAAATCCTGCCGGTCTCAGGGCTATCTTTGCTGCTGAGCACGGATACCGTGATCTTGCTTCCGACGGGGATCTTATTTCTGATTCAACCGATCCTTCAACCGGGTTGCCGGTTATAAGTATGTATGGTAGTCACAGGAAGCCACTGCCTGAAGATCTGAAGGGTATCGACATTGTGATTTTCGATATCCAGGATGTGGGAGTGAGGTTTTATACCTATATTTCTACCTTGTCGTATCTGATGGAAGCATGTGCTGAGAATGACGTGAAGTGCATTGTTCTTGACCGGCCCAATCCCAACGGTTTCTACGTTGACGGAAACATCCCTGATACAGCCTGGAGCTCCTTTGTGTGCCTCCACCCTGTTCCTGTGGTTCATGGGATGACGGTTGGGGAATATGCCCTCATGGTTAACGGAGAAGGATGGTTAAAGGGAGGGATTAAATGTGATCTGACAGTGATAAGGTGTACCAACTACACCCACCAAACCTACTATGAGCTTCCCGTTAAGCCTTCACCCAACCTTCCTGACCAGACCTCTGTTTATCTGTATCCTTCACTGTGTCTCTTTGAAGGAACCAATATATCAGTGGGCAGGGGAACCGAATTTCCTTTTAAGGTGTACGGCTCACCGCTTCTTCCCGGCAGGGGATTCAGTTTCATACCTCAAAGCATGCAGGGATCGGCGAATCCTCCTCTCAAGGGGGTTAAATGTTACGGCACCGATCTGAGGGATGCCCGTGGCAGGGGACTGGTGCCGCGGCCACACATTAACCTGGGATGGCTCCTTGAAGCCTACAGGGAGTATCCGGCCAAAGATGAATTTTTCCTTAAGTATTTTGATGTCCTTGCAGGCGGTCCCGTGCTGAGAGAGCAGATTATCAGTGGCATGACTGAAGATGAGATAAGGGAAACCTGGAAGGAAGGCCTCGGTAGATTTATGGAAATCAGGGCCCGGTATCTTTTATATGATTAGCAGGTCGTAAGGTTGCCGGGGCTGTTCATTTCTTTGTTTTGCTTCCCAGATTCTCAAGTTTGTTGAACGACAGCATCAGGCCACGAATAACAGCTGAACTGAGTCCCTGATGTTCCATCTCATTAAGTCCCGAAATAGTGATACCCTGAGGAGTGGTAACCTTGTCTATTTCCATCTCGGGATGATTGGATGTTTCAATGATAAGCCGGGCAGCACCTTTTACTGTCTGCGATGTTATAAGCTGCGACATCTCTGAGTTGAATCCTATCTCGATGCCTCCCTGCGACATGGCACGTATGAATCTGAGAGCAAAGGCAATTCCGCAGGCTCCGATAACAGTGGCGGCCCCCATAAGATCCTCCTGTATTATGGCTGTCTTTCCCATCTTGTTGAAGACAGTAACGACTCTCTCTTCATGTTCGGGGAGGGTGTTTCTGAAAGCGATGCAGGTCATCGATTCACAGATCTCCAGGGCTGTGTTGGGCATGATTCTGACCAGCGGTATTTTTCCGAAAAAGGACTCTATATCGCGGAAAGAGACTCCGGTGACTGTTGAAAGGACTATATGGGAAGGGGTTATTGCCCCCCTGATTTCTTCAGCAAGGTCAGCGAACTGCTGGGGTTTAACTGACATAATGACTATGTCAGCATTACTTACAGCATTTAAGCTGTCGGCTGATGACCTGAAGCCCAGTCCCAGCAGATGACTGATACGCGATTCACGTTTGTCAGTGACAGTTATTTCCGATTTGTCGAACTGTTTTGAAGCTACCAGGCCTTTTGCCAGTGAGGTGCCGAGATTACCGCCTCCAAGGACGGCTATTTTTGTATTCTTCATTTACGAATCTGATTTTGATCCGCAAGATATATAAAATGGTCCTAATTCAGCACCTCCCTGGGTAGACTTTCAATGCTTCAGCAAGTGTTTCCATAGCATTCCTGAGATCGGAGGTATTAAGTACATAGGCTATCCTTACCTCGTTTTTACCAAGGCCTGGTGTATGATAGAAGCCTGAGGCGGGAGCCAGCATCACAGTCTGGTTCTTATATTCGAACTTCTCAAGCAGCCATCGGGCAAACTTGTCTGAGTCGTCGACAGGCAGCCGGACGACAGCATAAAATGCACCTTTCGGTTTCGGACAATATACTCCGGGCATAAGGTTGAGAGCCTCCACCATGAAATCGCGTCTTGCAGTATATTCCCTGTTTACTTCGTTGAAATATCCGGGAGGGGTGTCTATAGAGGCTTCACCTGCTATCTGGCCGAATCCGGGAGGTGAGAGCCTTGCCTGGGCAAATTTAAGGGCTGTTGTTATGACCTCCCTGTTCCTGGTTACCAGAGCTCCTATCCTTATTCCGCATTCACTGTAGCGTTTTGATACTGAATCAAGCATGATAACGTTTTGTTCGATGCCCTTTATCTTCATCATTGAAAAATGTTCGGCCCCGTCATAACAGAACTCCCTGTACGACTCATCCGAAAGGAGATAAAGGTCGTGTTTCCTGGCTATCTCCCCGAGTTGAAGCAGTTCTTCCCGCGAATAAAGGTATCCTGTCGGATTGTTGGGGTTGCATATGATTATCGCCCCTGTCCGTGATGTGATCTTCTTTTCGATCTCACTAACAGGGGGGAGGGCAAAGTCATCTGTGATATATGATGTAACGGGAACTATATTTACTCCGGCAGCAACGGCAAAACCGTTGTAGTTGGCATAGAAAGGTTCGGGGGTAATAACTTCCCCGCCCTCGTTCACACACGACATAAGCGTAAAGAGGATGGCCTCTGATCCTCCCGTGGTTATAAGCATCTCATTATGGTCAACATCAATGCCCAAACCCTGGTAGAACTTCGCAAGCTTTCTTCTGTATGATTCATTTCCTGCCGAATGGCTGTATTCAATAACCTTCTGGTTGATGTTGCGGACGGCGTTCAGAGCCACTTCAGGTGTGGGTATGTCGGGCTGTCCTATGTTGAGGTGGTAAACCTTTATCCCCTTTTTCTTGGCTTCTTCTGCATAGGGGACAAGCTTTCTGATGGGAGAAGCCGGCATCAGTTTACCCTTTTCGGATATGGATGGCATGGCGTTTTCTTTCTTTACTCTTAAATATTTAACTTCCTGACAAAAATATGCAAATATAACCAGTGTGATTATGATTTATCTTATAATACGGAAAATTTGATCCTTAACCAGGGGGCGGACCCCTGCCATGGATGACAAGCCGTTTCACTGAAATATACCCTGCCCGGAGGTGCCCCGTTTTGAAACTGATGCCTCGTTTAAGTAATTTTCATATTTTTGCATTTCCAATTTCTAACAAAGTATTTAAAATACAATGAATATTCCTTCAAGATACGAGCCTGGCAGGACCGAGGACAAATGGTACAAATACTGGATGGATAACGGTTTCTTTCGCAGTGTTCCTGATGAAAGGGAGCCTTTTACAATTGTCATTCCTCCCCCGAACGTCACCGGGGTCCTTCATATGGGACATATGCTTAACAATACCATTCAGGATGTTCTTATCCGACGGGCCAGGATGCTTGGTAAAAATGCCTGCTGGGTTCCGGGTACAGATCATGCATCAATAGCCACAGAGGCAAAAGTGGTTGCCAAGCTTAAGGCTGAAGGGATTGAGAAAAAAGATCTTACACGCGAAGAATTCCTTGATCATGCCTGGATATGGACTGAGAAGCATGGAGGCATCATTCTTGAACAGCTTAAGAAACTTGGTGCTTCATGTGACTGGGAAAGGACACTCTTCACCATGGATGAGAAGAGATATGATTCAGTTATAAAAGTCTTTGTCGATCTGTACAGGAAGGGCTTGATATACAGGGGAGTAAGGATGGTTAACTGGGATCCTGAGGCAATGACGGCTGTCTCTGACGAAGAGGTAAACTATACTGAGGAAAAGTCAAAACTTTACTACGTCCGTTACAGGATAGTGGGAGAGGATGATTATGTGATGATTGCCACGACACGTCCGGAAACCATTCTTGGCGATACAGCCGTTTGTGCCAACCCTGCTGATGAACGCTACTCTCATCTGAAGGGTAAAAGGGTCATTGTTCCCATGACTGGAAGAGAAGTCCCCTTTATCTTCGACGACTATGTCGATATGGAATTCGGAACGGGCTGTCTTAAGATAACCCCTGCTCACGATATCAACGACTACGAGATAGGCATCAGGCATAATCTGCCTTCAATCGATATCTTTAACGACGACGGCACCATAAGTTCACGGGCCGGCATGTTTGAGGGTGCCGACAGGTTTGTGGCAAGGGAACTGGCAGAGAAAGAACTTAAGAATTCAGGCAGCCTTCTGAAGGTGGTACCTTACAATAATAAGGTAGGCCGTTCCGAGCGCACCAATGCTGTTATTGAACCTAAACTGTCGATGCAGTGGTTCCTGAAGATGAAAGATATTTCCCAGCCTGCTCTTCAGGCTGTGATGGAGGGCGACATCCACCTTCATCCTTCAAAGTTTAAAAATCTCTATCGTCACTGGATGGAAAATGTGCATGACTGGTGTATAAGCCGGCAGCTCTGGTGGGGTCACAGAATCCCTGCATGGTATTATGACAATAATGAATTCGTTGTAGCCGGAAACCTGGCTGATGCTTTGCAGCTTGCAAGGCAGAAGAGCGGAAACGGTTCGCTTCAGGAAAGTGACCTCAGGCAGGATGAAGACGTTCTCGATACCTGGTTCTCATCATGGCTTTGGCCCATCACCTCATTCGACGGAATCAACAATCCGGATAATGATGATCTCAGATACTACTACCCGACAAACGATCTTATCACAGCCCCTGAGATATTGTTCTTCTGGGTGGCCAGGATGATAATAGCAGGGTATGAGTACCAGGGTATGAAGCCCTTCAGCAATGTCTATCTCACCGGACTGGTACGCGACCAGCAGAGGAGAAAGATGTCCAAGTCGCTTGGTAACTCACCGGAGCCTCTTGAACTTATTAAGAAATACGGGGCCGATGGTGTGAGGGTGGGTATGCTCTTATGTTCTCCGGCAGGGAACGATCTTCTCTACGATGACACACTGCCTGAACAGGGCAGGAATTTTGCAAACAAAATATGGAATGCCTTTCGCCTTGTCAAAAGCTGGAAGGTCGATGACAGCATACCACAGCCTGTTTCTTCGATGATGGCTGTTAAATGGATGGATGAGATATTAAAGAAAAAAGGGGCCGCGATCGACTCCGACTTCAGGAAATTCAGGATATCCGAAGCTCTTATGGTAACCTATAAGCTCTTCTGGGATGAGTTTTCCGGCTGGTATCTCGAGATAATAAAGCCCGACTATCAGCATCCCATCGACAGTACAACCTATGAGGCCACCATTGAGATATTCGATAAACTTCTCAGGCTCATTCACCCCTTTATGCCATTTATTACAGAAGAGATATGGCAGATAATAAGAGAGAGGGAAGCACGGGAAAGCATCATGGTAAGCAGGATGCCCGAAATGAAAAGGTATGACAGGGAGCTTGTTGATAAGTTCGAGACTGTTAAGGAGATTGTCAGTGGAGTCCGGAGCATAAGGAAAGAAAGGCAGATACCGCAGAAGGAGAAAGCTGAACTTCTGGTAAGAAATGAAAGGGATGGCTTTCATGAAGGATTTATCCCGGTCATTAAAAAGCTTTGCAACCTTTCGGATGTACGATTTGTTGATTTCAAGCAGGATGGAGCAGCATCCTTTATGGTAGGTACCACTGAGTTCTATGTTCCGCTGGCCGGGATGACTGACACTGAAGGTGAGAAGAAGAAGATAGAGGCTGATCTGGTCTACCTCAGAGGATTTCTTGATTCAGTAATGAAGAAGCTGGGTAATGAAAAGTTTGTCATGAATGCCCCGGCCCATGTTCTTGACCTTGAGAGGAAGAAGAAGAACGACACCGAGATAAAGATAAGGTCACTTGAAGAAGCTCTGAAAGCCCTTTAGCTTTTTTAGTCATGGAATCTGCCCTGATGTCGGGCCGGTGATTAAGATTAAGAGGCAGAGTGATTGTCAGGGGATGAACTTCCTTATAAAGTAATTCTGGTTTACATTTGTGAGTTCCCAGTCACCGTTAAGTATCAGATTCCATCCTTCCCCGGAGATATGGTTCCGGTCTTCCTTAAGGCCTTTTGCTGTTATCCTCATACTTTTGTAGTTATACGACACCAGGCAACCTCCCTTATCGACCGTGAGTTTGCCCCAGTTATCAGATACCCTCATCGAGGTGTAAAGAGTACCAATAGTATCAAGGGAATGAACATCCTCGGGTTCGAAATCAAAATAGGGACTTTCGAGTTCAAAAAACACAACCGGCTTCTCTGTATAGACACTTACCTGTTTGTAAAGCCTTTCTTTAATGTCAACAGCTCTCTGTACCTCATCCTCTCTGATCTTGTCAATATCGTAATTGAAGGCGAGGCTTCCTGCAACGTCGCGGCATACGTCGGGGAGTTCAATGTCGTAGAGATTTCTTACAAGCTGTCCAAGGTCTGTATCTCCGGTCCTGATGGAAGTGAAATCAAATCCCATATCTTCAAGCAGGGTTGCATAGAGAGCTCCATGAATGAAGCCATAGGAACGGGCAAATGACTGGTAGCCCATGATGTTATCGAGATAGGCAAAAAGTCTGTCAAGGAACTCTTCCCTTGAAGCAGAAGCCAGTTTTATATAGGTGAAAGTTGCCAGTCCCTCATATGTCTCAAACCTGTTCTGGTCGTCGCTTTCCAAAGGATAAGCCTCCCTGTTTGAACCCCGGAAGATAAGAGCATCTCTTATGGCAAGCTTTTTATCTTCTCCTTCCGTGTTTATCGCCTTGCGGAGTGCCTCCCATTCCAGTTTGATCCATATTCTGGCCTGGGTCTCATCCATCGAAGAGATGTTAAAAACATCCGGGGGGATGCCATTAAGAAACTGATGCCTGTGATAAAGGCTGTGCAGTGCTCTTGTGAGCATTCTGTAGTCAAACCTGTCGTCACGTGGAGGGAGAGGACTCATTGCAAAGATGGTGCCGCCGAAATCAGCTGCAGTGTTATTTATTATCCTTTCTCTGGGATAAGTACCGGTATAGATCCCATCCTTTTCCTTAAGATAGCCGTTGCTGTCGCCCTGGTTGGCTATTATGCTCCTTGTGTTACGGTCAATAAACATTACGGGTCCATAAAGTTGCTGACCCCAGAGACTTCCGCTGTCTTTTTCGCAAGCCTGCTCTATCTTTCTGAAATAAGCAACTGCTTCCTCAGGTGAAAGGGAGGTTACGGCCGGCTCCTCAGAACAGGCTGCAAACATTAATATAATAAGGAAAAGGACAAGATTTCTCATCAGAAGTTCACTTGTGGGCGCAAAAATAATTAAAAAAACATAAATATTGCTAAAAAACTTTAAGCGTAAGCCGCATAAGCATGACAGACTTAAATCTCTTAAGCCTTTTAAGTACCATAGGGCTAAAATGGTATGACGGCAGAAAGCTGTTTATGCAGAAATTAATATGTCATTCAGGTAAGACAAAGAGAGTCATCAGAAATCATCATTTCCTTCAGACATACCGGCTTCTCTGATGCTTACATTGAGTTCGAAGCCAATGAGAAGGGCAATGGAATTCAGGTAAAGCCATACAAGGATAACCATCAGGGAACCTATCCAGCCATAGAGCCTGTTGTACTGGCCGAAATTGTTTACATAGGCCGAAAACCCCAGTGAAGTGAAAATAAAGAGTATGGTTGCAAGCGTTGACCCGGGTGATATGAACCTGAAATCCCTTCTCTTGGCGGGTGCGAGGTAGTAGAGTGATGAGATGGCTACAAAAAGAAGCAGTATCACCAGAACCCATTTAAGTGTTATCAGAACATAGATCTCAATGTTTCTTTCTATAAGATCATGAGTTACAAGTGTGTTTACTGCTGTTTTTCCGAAGATAACAAGGAAGGCTGCCATGGAGATCATAATGATTACAATAAGCAGAAGCAGAACCGCCACTTTTCTCTGGTTTATCCACGACCGTGATTTGAAAGAGTGGGAAGTAACAACAAAGGCATGGATAACTGCATGGATGCCGTTTGTTGAAAATATGATTGTGGTAAAGAACATAATAAGCAGAAGTCCTCCGCTTTTGTTTGTGACTATGTCGATAATAGTGTTCTCAAGAAGGTTGTAGGCATTTGCAGGCAGAATGCTTTCAAAAAGGGTAATGAATTCCTCCTGGAAATTGGAAATAGGGACAAAGGGGATCAGTGTGAAAATGAAGATGGTAGCAGGGAGAAGGGCCATCAGAAGGTTGAATGCTATGGCTGAGGCTCTTGTAACCAGTACTCCTTTTCTGAAACCTTTAATGACAAACCTGAATACATCGACTATCGGAACTCCCTCAAAGCCCGGAAGTACCAGTTTGCGTATTCTTTCATTGTTCCTGAGGTCCCTTACTTCTTCTGAAAAACGCATGTCAGATTGCTTTCAGACTCAAATCAACACTTTTTATCTGGTGTGTGAGTGCGCCGACTGAGATAAAGTCGACTCCGCACTCAGCATATGATCTTATACTGGAAAATGTAATGCCTCCCGATGATTCTGTCTCAAATCTTCCTCCGATGATACTTACTGCCTGGGCGGTGGTTCTGATGTCAAAGTTGTCGAGCATTATTCTGTCGACACCGCCAAAGGAGATTATTCTTTCAACATCACTGATGCTGCGTGCCTCTATCACCACCTTCAGGTCAAGGCCATGTGAAGCAAGATAATCCCTTGTCTTTGATATTGCCTTCTCAATACCACCTGCATAGTCAATGTGGTTATCCTTAAGCATTATCATGTCGTAAAGGCCCATCCTATGGTTATAACCGCCTCCTATCCTGACTGCCTCCTTTTCGAGGAACCTCATTCCCGGTGTAGTCTTTCTTGTATCAGTTATCCTGGTATGGAGGTCTTTTATAAGGTCAGTGTATTTTTTTGTCTGGGTGGCAATGCCGCTCATGCGCTGCATTATATTGAGAACAAGTCGCTCGGCCTTAAGGATCGACTGCTGGCGTCCGGATACTATAAATACTACATCTCCTGACGTCACTGGAGTGCCGTCAGGGATATACAGATCGAACCGGAGCTCAGGGTCAACGGTGTGAAAAACTTCTCCGGCCACCCGGGCACCGGCCAGGATACAGTCCTCCTTTACAAGGAGCCTGGCTTTTCCTTTGTTTTCTGCCGGAATACAGGCGAGAGATGAATGATCCCCGTCACCAAGGTCTTCTTCAAGACTTCTAACAATGAAATCCTTAAGGATCTTATTTTCCATTATCAGGTTCAATACGTATCTGATGAATTAGCAAATCAGGCCCTACCTTCTTAAGAAGAAAGTAAACGCGGAAGTTACCCTGATCGGTTAAAAGGTTTCCTATGGCGTACTGTGCATCATTTTTAGCACCCTGATGCCTGATAACAAAATCCTTGACCTTGCGGCTTGTAAAGAAATCCTTCAAAATGGCTTCGGCAACATTTTTCTTATAGAAATCTTCCTTCCCCAGGAGTAGAAGTTCAACTGTCGGATTCAAATAAGCCGACAAACCGGCGGCGTTGCCGGCTTTTATTGCAACAGTTATTCCGGCTGGTATACCTGCCTGATCCTGCGCCCGGCTTGAAACGCCAATTGCCATTAATACGACAACCGGAATTATTACTGACAATTTCATCATATAATAATTGATTTTAATGGTATGATGGAACCCACATGCAGGTGATTATTATAATATTGTGTTTTTGTATTCAAATACATGTGGGTTTCATCCGTATATAATTTAAATTTTAAGGTCGGATAAAACCATATATGATTGAATATGAATTATTCCTTTAGCTATTTATGCTAAGAGTCAATCATGTAAGTTTCATCTTTTGATTTTCTGACCGGTTTTTTAATATCATACAAATGTAGTTTTATTTTTTAAATTCTCCAGCCACCGTTCTGAACAGGAAGAATTGCTGACGCACACTATTAATAATTATTATTTTTGCAATAAGTGCGTTGTGCTTTTATAATTACAAAAGTCGGGCCAGATTTATGAAAATATCCTTGTATCTTAATGGCAGGACAACTGAAAGAAGTATAGCTGCGGCTATTGATGAGTATTCGGCAAGGATAGGAAAATATAATCCTTTTGAGGTTGTTGTCCTTCCCGACCTGAAGAATACCAGGAACATGCCTGCTGAGGAACAAAAGGCAAGGGAGGGGATTAAGATCATTCAGTCGTTGAGGAACGACGATTTTGTTGTTCTGCTTGATGAGAAAGGGAAGGAGTTTACAACACTTGAATTTGCCGGATGGCTTGAAAAGCTGCTTATGTCGTCACATAGAAGGATAGTTTTTATTACAGGCGGACCCTGGGGCTTTTCTTCTGAAGTATATGATCGTGCCCATATGAAACTTTCCCTTTCAAAGATGACCTTCACACACCAGATGGTACGGTTATTGTTCCTCGAACAGCTTTACAGAATCTTCACAGTAATAAAGGGAGATCCCTATCATCATCAGTAGAACCCGTTTGCGGATGAAAGAAAGGAAAGTCAGAATAACACTTGGTATTGCAGCAATAATGGTCCTGGTACTTGCTCTTATTGCCGATTCCTTCTGTTTCAGTGATTTCGAGTACAGCCTGATGACGGCCCGGTTCAACAGGGTGCTTCACGAGAAGGAAAGGATAATGGAGGAATGCCTTCTTGGCATGGAGCCGCTACTTGCCAGCGGGGGTGATCACATGTCAGCCTCTGAAAGCAATGTTTATGCCCTTGCTGAGGAGAACAATATTACCATCCTCGAATATATAGACGGGAAACTGATCTACTACTCTGACAATAGCTTTGAGGTACCCTCGTTTCTCGACGACACCCTTTTCACAAGACCTTTTATTTTTATGCAAAACGGATGGTTTGTCCCCCGCACTCTCAGGGCCGGGAACGAATACATCGTTGGATTGATGAGGGTCAGGACTGACTATGGTTTTGAAAATGACATTGTCGGCAATGGTTTTGTCAGCGACTTCAGAGTCCCGGACAATGTAAGCTTCAGTACCGATCCTGATTCTTCTCCATACCATGTTCTAAACAGCCAGGGGGCTTTCCTGTTTTCACTCTTGTTCCCGGGTAATACGGTGACAACTGACTTCATCTACCTGCCGCTCTCTCTCTGGATAATGTTTTTTGTTATTTTGCTGATCCTTATTACCGGAATCGTAAAGCTTCTGGCAGCAGAAATGAATCCGGCCCTTGTTCTTGCCATGGCACTTGTGTTTCTTACCGGAATGGGTGCCATAATGTTTTTAACTGAGAAGCCGGCAGTATTTTTCAGGACAGAGCTTTTTTCGCCCTATATATACAGCATGAACAGATTGGTGCCATCCTTGGGCCATCTTATGGTAGCCGGCATCCTGGCAGCCCTCTTTTCTTACCTGTTTTCAGTATATATGCCTTTTAAAGCAGTAAAGGACAAAAAGGCCCGCAGAGATCATCTTTCACTTACCCTGCTGACAATACCCGGGGCTCTTCTGTTCCTTCTTTATCATAAAATCTTTAATCATCTTGTATATAACTCGAACATCAATTTTGAGACATACAAGGTTCAGACGCTCGATTCATACAGTCTGGCAGGCTATTTCACACTTATTCTCATCTTTCTGGTGCCCTTCTTCTACCTTCTCAGGATATTTCGCGTTTACCGTAACCTCAGTGC
>JAVEZD010000026.1:14757-21751 GCA_034003165.1 Bacteroidales bacterium
TCGATGATGGATGTCAGCTATTTTGAGAAGACCGACTTTGATGCCATTTCAGATTACCTGCATCGCGTGTATTTTACTGGTTACTGGGCAAATTACAACCTTAACATTGTACTCTGCAGGGATGACGATTCCCTGAGAGTAGAAACAAGGCCGCCCTCTTACGAGGAGTGTTTCGGGTTTTTTACAGGCAGAATACTGAACGACGGACAAAGGATTACCGGAACCGACTTTTATTTCATAGAGAACAGGCAGGGCCGGACAAATTACCTTGGGAGTCTGTATTACGAAGCTGACTCTGATGTGATAAACGGGCTTTTTATAGACCTTTACAGCGACATTGACGTATTTCAGCCCGGATACCCCGAACTTCTTATTGACCGGAAATACCATGGCTATACCCGGCTTAAGGATTATTCATTTGCCAAATACGTCAACGGAGTCATGGTGCTTGGCACCGGTGATTTTCCATACGACAAGACCGATGCTGGTTATATCGGGAACAGTACGGAATACAGGTTATTCAGATCTCAGGGCTATAGTCATGTCCTGTACCGGAATGGTAATATAACAACGGTTATAAGCCGCAGCACAGTGACTGCCGGGGATGTTGTTATCTCCTTTGCTTACCTGTTTATATTTATCTTTCTCTTTTCTACCCTTATTCTTGTTATAGCAAGGCCACCTGTCATTAAAAATCCTTTCTGGTTCAGCTTCCGCCAGAAACTGCAGCTTGCTTTTGTAGGGATCATCCTCTTCTCATTCACAATCATAGGGATAGTAATAGCCACCCAGGCAGTCAGACAGTTTCGCGACAAGCATCTGGAAAACATAAAGGAAAAGCTAAATTCTGTCTATATCGAACTTGAGAACAGGATACCAGATGGTAACATTCCCGGTCGTGGCTGGAACGAGGGTGGACTCAGCCAGCTCGATGCCATTCTGGTGGAGCTGTCAAATACCTTTAATACCGACATTAACCTGTACAGTCCTGAGGGCAATCTGCTTGCAACATCCCGGCCCGAGGTGTTTTTCAGGAATCTCATAAGCCGGAGGATGAATATTCTTGCAACCAACAACCTTATTTACCTTACCCGAAGTGAATACATCCACAGGGAAAAGATCGGTAACCTTGAGTATATCTCGGCATATGTCCCCTTCTATAATAACAGCGGAGACCTTATAGCCTACCTTAATCTTCCCTATTTCAGGATGCAGAGTATTCTTGCCAAAGACATCTCAAATATCATTGTTGCTGTAATAAACTTTATGCTGATCCTTATTGTGATCACTACCAGCCTTGCTGTAATAATAAGCGGAAGGCTTACTTCACCTCTTATGATGCTGGGCAGCGGACTTGCATCGGTTGAACTCGGAAAGAAAAGTGAGCACCTGACCTACAGCGGGAATGATGAGGTGGGAGAGCTTGTTAAACAGTACAATGTGATGGTCGATGAACTGGAAGAGAGTGCCAGAAAGCTTGCCGATTCGGAAAGGGAGTATGCCTGGAGGGAGATGGCCAAACAGATAGCTCATGAGATAAAGAATCCTCTTACCCCGATGAAGCTTAACGTGCAGCAGCTTCTAAAGTCGTGGAAGGACGAAGTGCCTGGTTTTGAAAAGAAACTTGAAAGATTTACAAAAAACCAGATAGAGTACATAGATAACCTTTCGTCAATAGCATCTGCCTTCTCTTCATTTGCCAAGATGCCCGGCAGCAGGCCCGTTGATGTTGACCTTGCCGAACAGATAAAGACCACTCTTGAACTCTTCAAGAACAGTGTTAATATTGTTTTCAGAATGAGTTGTCCCCACGATTGCAGATTATTTATCCATGCCGACAGGGAACATCTTAACGGCGTTTTTTCAAATCTTATTAAAAATGCTATTCAGTCCATTCCACCGGGTAAAGAAGGTGTTGTAAAGGTCTCTCTCGAAGAACATAATAACAAGGTGCTGGTTTCGGTGTCAGACAATGGATCAGGGATACCGGAATCACTTAAGGATAAGATGTTTACACCAAATTTCACAACAAAATCTTCTGGCACAGGTTTAGGCCTTTCAATTGTTAAAAAGTATGTTGAGAGTGCGGGAGGAAGGATTTGGTTCGAATCGGAGGCCGACAAAGGCTCTGTTTTCTTTGTTGAATATCCGCTTCTTTATGCCCGGGAAAACAATGGGGAGACACCCTAAGCAGGATAAATGTCTTGAATTATAGATTTAAATATTTATCTTAGCGTTTCATAACTGTATTAATGATTGGCAGAACAGCTGGCTATATTAGCAGATTTCTCATTGTCTTCCTAATGGTTTCAGGATTTTCCGGAACGGGGAACTTAACCGGCCAGGAGATCAATGATACAATAAACAGTTATGCAAGTGTCAATGCTGTTGGTCCCGATTATGTTTTAGTAAACGACCTGACACAGTTAAACGCCTTCTCATCAGGGGATACGGTTCTTCTGATCCAGATGCAGGGAGTTGGTATCCAGACCACACAGGGCTTTTATGGGCTTAACATACAGTCGAGCTTCGGACAGCCTGGAGCCTATGATTTTTTCCTTGTTGATACGGTAATAACAGCAAGCCGTCAGGTGGTATTTACCAGTCAGATACTTACTGAATACGATGTTACCGGAAATGTCCAGCTTGTAAGGGTGCCTTTCTTCAGTACGCCTGTGGTAACAGGGAATATACCTGCACGTCCCTGGAGCAGTACCCATAACACCGGAGGGGTAGTTGCCCTTATTGCCGGACGGAAACTTACCCTGAACAGCGACATAGTTATCACCGGAAGCGGCTTCATGGGTGCTGAAGGATCCCCGGGAGCGGGCATATGTATCATGGATAACTATACCACAAATAATCATGATTCATATCCGGTATCCTGGAATAATGCAGGTCTTAAAGGTGAAGGCGTTGCCATCCACGATGAATTCGGGGCACTGCTGTTTCCCAACCATGCAAGGGGGCAGGGCCGCAATCTGACAGGAGGAGGCGGAGGTAACGGAAAATATTCCGGTGGCGGCGGAGGATCAAACAGGGGGCTTGGTGGCGACGGAGGCGATGAGAAGTTCTTCGGAGGTTGTTTAAATCCCCAGCCGGGTGGTTATGGCGGTGTCAGCATTATTGGTACCGCCCTTCAGAACGGCATCTTTGCCGGCGGTGGTGGCGGGGCATCAACCCATGCCAGCGGATCACTATCCTCACCCGGAGGTAACGGAGGTGGCATTATAATAATCATTGCAGATACAATCGTAGGTAATAATCACTTCATAAGAGCTGATGGTGCTGCTGCTGCCAATGCTCAGGGCGATGCCGGGGCAGGCGGAGGCGGAGCAGGGGGCTCAGTGGTATTGTCATTTCAGGGTTTTTCGTCACAGTTAAATGTCACTGCCCGTGGTGGGAACGGAGGAACGAACCCCGGCGGCTTCGGAGCTGGAGGTGGCGGAGGAGGTGGCCTTGTCTGGCTCAGCTCCTCTTCAATACCATCCTCAGTCAGTACATCAACAGGATATGGCCAGCCCGGACCATCTGTGCCTTCCCAGGGTAACGGTGAGATAAAGCTAAATTTCGGACCCAAGCTTAACGGATTCCTCTTTAACTCCATATGGTCGGTTGTAACAGGTACCAACACCGATTCAATCTGCTCCGATACGCCATTCGGTCAGATCCAGGGAACAAGGCCTGTAGGAGGCAGGGGCCCTTACCAGTACGTGTGGGAATACAGCACCACTTCTGCTTCATCAGGATTCTCAGCTGCCCCGGGAACAAATAACCAGCAACATTATACCCCACCTGCCATAATCACCCAGACCACATGGTTCAGAAGGAGGATTACCGACGCCAGTACCCCTGCCATAATTGATATAAGTAAACCGGTGATGGTGATTGCCCAGCCTTTTATTAAAGATAATATAATAGGGAACCAGGATACCATCTGTTTCAGTCAGGATCCACAGGCACTGGTCTCAGTTCTTGAACTTCGCGATGGAAACGGAGTTTACAGCTTTGCATGGGAATCAAGCTCTGACAATGTAAGCTATACAACGCTCACCCCACAGACTGAGGGTTACGATCCTCCGGCCGGCCTTACAACCACCACATGGTACAGGCGTAAGGTTATCTCAGGACGATGTGTAAACACAAGCGATCCTGTCCGGATAACTGTTCTGCCGCTGATAACAGGTAACAGTATTGTCACAGCTTCACAGGAGATATGTACAGGAATGCTTTTTGATGATCTCGAAGGAACAGTGGCCCCGCAGCTTTCAGGAGGAGACAACACCTACTCATTCAGATGGGAGAGAAGTACAGACGGAGTAACAGGCTGGAATACAGCAACGGGAACAACCAACGGGTCCTCATATGACCCGACAGAAAACCTTCCTCCGTTTCCGGGAAGTGAATATTACAGGAGAGTTGTCTTTTCCGGCGAGGATCATGTGTGCTCAGATGCAAGCGAGCCTGTCCTCCTTGTTCAATACCCGGCTATAACAAATAATATTGTGACATCGGGCGATCAGACAATATGCTCGGGAGATATACCAGCTGCCATAAGCGGCTCTGTACCTGAAAATGGTAAAGGCCCGGGGTCATATGTGTATACATGGCAGAGTTTTGACAGGAATCATTCGTGGCAGGATATTCCCGGATTCGCAGGTGTTGGCTCCCCCGATCTGACCATGGGAGCCCTGACCGACTCGACTCTGTTCAGAAGAATTGTCCAGTCATCAGCCTGTGTCAGCATCAGCCCTTCGGTGGCAGTGTATGTTCATAGGCCAATTACAGGAAATATTATTTCCCTTCTTGCAGACGGAACTACAGATACAACTATATGTTCCGGGGGTGTGGCCAACAGCTTTGCCGGCGCGATACCTTCAGGAGGAAATGGTATTGATTACTCATATCAGTGGCTGAGCTCATCAGGTAGTAATATATGGAACCCTGTGGATGAAGGGGGAAGCACTCCAGGTTTTACCCCGGGCACACTGTCATCAACAACCCTGTTCAAACGCAGGGTGGTGTCGGGAATGTGCAGTGATGAAAGCGCCACAACGCTGACAGTTAATATACTTCCCTCCCTGGTTAATGTCCTCCCCGAAGATATGGCCGTATGCTATGAGACAGCCTCTGACCAGGTAACCGGAACCCTTACAGGTGGCGCCGGCAACCAGTACAGATATATATGGGAAACCAGTCAGGATGGTGCTGAATGGACAGGTATAACCTCGGATACGTTAAACAGTACAGGTGATGCAAGGCTTGAACTTCCCCTGCTCTCAGATCATGCAAAATTCAGGAGGAAAGTCTGGTCGGGTCCATCCAATACCTGCTATTCCGTTTCAAATGTCCTCGACGTTTCGGTTACTCCGAAGCCATACCCGGTTTTCGCCGGCAACGATACCCTAATCAATTCATTTGAGAATATCTACAAGCTTCAGGCCATAGAGCCTGATCTTGGAACAGGAACATGGAGCGTGTTATCAAGCACTTCAGATCCTGTTTTCGATAATCCAGGGCTGGCAACGACCAGGGTCAGAAATCTTTCATCCTCAGGTCCTAATGTCCTACAATGGAAAGTAGTTAACGGAGTGTGTGAGCTGATATCAACAGTCACGGTTGAAGTCATTGATATTCAGATAGCTGAGGGGATTTCGCCCGACAACAACGGGAAGAACGATGTAATGGTTATCAGGGGACTGGAACTGTCGGTTGACGAACTATCGGGTATGCAGGATCATAAGGTAAAACTTTTAATTCTCAACGGTGCCGGAGTGGAAGTATATTCAACGGCCAATTATGACGGAGAGATGTGGAAGCCCTGGGATGGAAAGAACTCAAGGGGTATTGAACTGCCTGAAGGAACCTATTACTACCTGCTGACCATAAGATCGGGAAGAATAAATAAGGAATTTAAAAAGAGTGGTTTCATTGTACTTAAAAGGTATTGACCGGAAGCCTGTAGTCATGATGCATTAAGGAAGTGGTATGTTTATAAAGAGGATATTTGCTGTTCTGTTTCTGATCTCAGCCGGTCTGTCGGCCGGAGGCCAGCATGTTGCCGATTCCATGCGGATCAGCCTTGGATATCCTGTGTACAGCCAGTACCTGCAGAACGGACTGGTAATCAATCCTGCCTATGCCGGTACCAGAGGTGCTATGAGCGCCTTTATGTCATACCGCATGCAGTGGATAGGAACAAAAGGATCGCCACTTCTCCAGTCTCTCTCAGCTCACTCACCCATGAAGAATGACAAAGTCTCCCTGGGCCTTCTGGCAAGGTTCATGCAGTACGGGGTTACCAAGACATCATCAGTTTACGCTGATTATGCCTACGCCATCCGGTTCAGGGAAGGGCGCCTGTCATTCGGTCTTCAGGGTGGACTCGATATTTCAAACACCGACTATACGGGGCTTCTGCTCTTTGATCAGAACGATCCTGTCTTTGAAGCGGATAATAAACCCTATATTCTTCCCAACGTGGGGGCAGGTGTTTATTATTATACGGGAAGGTATTTTGCCGGTCTGGCTATTCCTTCTTTCCTCAGTTACAGGAGAAGTACAGGCGGGTCAACCCTTCTGTACCACAGCTTCGGGGAATATAGTTTTATAATAAGCGGAGGTGCCGTGTTTGATATAACTGCCGATATAAAGCTTAAGCCTTCGATACTTTTTGATTACTCGCTCAGGAAAACAAGAAAGCTTAATCAGTTTGACCTGAATATAAACATGATTTATGCCGATACGTTCTGGGGAGGATTATCATGGAGAGTTCCCGAACAGGTTCTTGTGACAATCTTCCAGGTTCAGCTTAACCAGCAGATAATGGCAGGAATATCATATGATTATCCTGCAGGAAGGATGAACTCCTTTTCGAAAGGATCGACTGAATTTACACTTAGATATGATTTTGGCTACAAGGTAAGTGCCGCCAATCCAAGATATTTTTAGATAGGGATGAAGAGAATAACAGTAACGGTAATATTATTAATAT
>JAVEZD010000027.1:0-21469 GCA_034003165.1 Bacteroidales bacterium
CGTTGAAGGCGTCAGTATAGCTTTTGAATCTGCCGATACTGCTGATATTGAGATCAGTTTTCGTTCAGGTGCCTTTTTTATGGTTGGTCCTGCCGGGGTATCTGCCGTCACCATGATGGAGAAGCAGGCTGTGACCTATCCGGCAGGAGAGGCTGTGCCTTTGCGTACCCGTACTCTTTATTCAGTAGCAGGTATTGAGATTGTTGCTGTTAATATGACTCAGTCGGGAGTGATAAAACCGGTGGCTGTTGATCCTGCATCAAGGAGTACCGGGGAGAATGCCCTGCTGTTCCATCTGGCGGGTAATGGAACTCCGGTCGTGCTTACTCTGTGGGATAACGGCAACGATATGCAGGTGAGTGATTCGGTAATAATCAATGGGAACAGTGTCAGATTTTCCTACGGATCACCTGCTGTTAAGCTCCCTTTCAGCCTGGCTCTTACCGATTTCATTCTCGAGAGGTATCCAGGCTCCAACAGTCCCTCAGGTTACCGTAGTAAGGTTGTGCTTAAAGACGCTGAAAAAGGGGTAGAGATGCCTTTTGAGATTTTTATGAACAATGTATTGAAGTACAGAGGCTACAGGTTCTACCAGTCGTCATATGACGCTGATGAAATGGGCACCATATTATCTGTTAATCACGACAGGACCGGTATGCTTGTTACTTATTCGGGTTATGCTCTTTTATTCTTTTTCATATTTCTTTCACTTCTTAACAGGAAAGCCGTTTTTCATACAGTCAAAGCATCAAACTGGACTTCCGTACTGAGAAGGAGTGCTTTAGTTCTGGTCATGCTGTTACTTGTTCCGGGGGCAGGAGATGTCTTTGCCCAGAATGTCATTCCCGGTAAAGAAGCCGCCGACAGGTTCGGGTATGTTCTTATCCAGGATCAGAAGGGAAGGACCAAGCCACTGGCCGCCATGAGCAGTGATATACTGCGAAAGGTTACCGGGAAGAACAGTTTCGAAGGGATGACGCCCATGCAGGTCTTTATGGGGATAGTTATTGATTTTGACAGCTGGAAGGATGTGCCGCTTATAAAGGTTTCGAACAGGGAGTTGCAGAGGAGTCTGGGGCTAACCGCTAATTACGCCGCTTTCTCAGATATAGTGGATATGAGCGGCGGAGGATCCTATAAGCTTGCAGGCGAGGTCAACAGGGTCTATTCGCTTCCACCTTCAGAAAGGAACAAGACAGACAAGGAGATAGTTAAAGTTGACGAAAGGGTCAACATAGTATATATGATCTATACTGAGAACTTCCTCAGGATGATACCTTTGCGTGACGGGTCACATAACTGGAGCACCCCGCATGAAGCTCTCAGTGCTGCAGCCGGCAGCCGCGACTCGGCATATCTGGCAGAGCTTATGCCTAAGCTTGCATCAGCCCTTAATGATAACCACGAGGCGGCTGTACGCCAGATAGCGGGGTCGGTTTCGGAGTACCAGAAACAGTATTCTGACTATGAGCTGCCCTCAAAGACAAAGATAGGAGCTGAAGTCATGTACTACAGGCTTATGATCTTTGAGAGGCTCTTTCCCTTTTATTCGACTGCGGGTATTCTGCTTCTTTCGCTGCTTATAGCCATGGTTCTTAAAGGGAGGAAGGTTTTGCCAGCTGTGGCGGCGGTACTCAGATGGCTGCTTTTCGGAGGATTCCTGCTACATACCTTTGCCCTGGCACTGCGCTGGTATATATCGGGACATTCGCCCATGAGCAACGGATATGAGTCGATGATATTCATTTCGTGGGTAACTCTTTTAGCCGGTTTCATCTTCAGCCGCAAGTCGGAGTTTGCACTCTCAGCTACAGCAGTATTGTCGGGGTTGACACTCCTGGTTGCCCATCTTAGTTTTCTCGACCCCGAGATCACCAACCTTGTCCCGGTGCTTCAGTCATACTGGCTCACCCTTCATGTGTCGGTTATCACGGGCAGCTATGGTTTTCTGGGACTTGGTGCCGTGCTGGGTATTATAAGTATGATACTGCTTGCTTTCACCAACAGGGATAACATCGGAAGGATATCGGGTACACTGGATGATCTCATTGTTATAAACTACAGGACGCTTACCCTGGGTCTTTACTTTCTTACCGTGGGTACCTTTCTGGGTGCAGTATGGGCCAACGAATCATGGGGACGTTACTGGGGCTGGGATCCGAAAGAGACATGGTCGCTTATTACTATAATCGTTTATTCATTTGTTATCCATTCGCGTCTTATTCCCGGCCTAAGGGATATATATACCTTTAATCTTTTGTCGGTTGTGGCATTTGCATCAGTGCTGATGACCTATTTCGGGGTGAACTACTATCTCTCGGGGCTGCATTCATATGCCGGAGGCGATCCGGTACCTGTTCCGTCGTTTGTATACCTGGCTGTTATCTCACTTGCCATCGTGGCTGTTGCAGCCTGGATCAGATATAAAAGATGGGATACTGCGGCACAGAATGACAATAAGGAATGATGCTTCAAGGTAAAAGAAGAAGGCTGCCCTGTCAGGCAGCCTTCTTCTTTCTGGGTGGAAGATGGGGTTCGAACCCACGACCCTCGGAACCACAATCCGATACTCTAACCAGCTGAGCTACATCCACCGTTTCTGGGGTGCAAATTAAGACCAAAATTTTCATTTAGCAAAATTTTGAAATTATTTTCTGCTTCTTTGCTTCTATGACTATCTTTGAAATGTTTGTAAAAAGGAGAAATGCTGCACAATTTTTTATATAAGGAGCAGTTCTATCGGGGAACTCCATAAAAGAGGTCTGTATTTGAAAAAAATAAAACTTATAGACAATATCTCTGGGCTGCAACTTTTTCAGTTGATGAGATTTGTTATCTTCCTTATTGTTAGTATTGTATTTACAAAGAGTCATCTCAGCATTGCAGAGATAGGGTCGTGGGAGATGTTCCTGTTCATATCCAGCCTGCTTACCTTTTTCTGGGTGACGGGAATCATACAATCGCTTCTTCCCCTTTATCACAGGAACCGTACCTACAGAAAACTCGGGGATAATGGCAGAAACAAATCACCCGAGATCTTCAATGCCTTTTTGCTGCTATCCTTTTTCAGTCTTTTCATCTTTATCTCCGGTCATGCCCTGAAGAACCACTTCTCTGTCTTCAGTATCTCAGGCAACGACACCTATCTAAACATGCTGCTTCTTTATATTTCGGCCAGCAGTCCGGTATGTCTTATAGAATATATCTACCTTCTCAACAACAGGTCGTACAGGATCTTTCAGTACGGTATTTATACCTTCGGGGCCCAGCTGCTGCTTATCCTCCTTCCCGTGGTTATGGGAAAAGATATTATCTGGGCCATTTACGGACTTCTTGCGGTTACTGGAGTGAGGTGGATCTGGCTTATCATACTGCTTAGAAGGTACACGGAAATGAAGATCTCGCCTGAATTCATGAAAGAGCATCTTTACCTGGGCGTTCCTCTTATCCTCAGTACCCTTATAAGCGGTTCGGCTCAATATACTGACGGCATCATCATTTCGGCCGTATACCGCGATCCGGAGATATTTGCCTGGTTCCGCTACGGGGCAAAGGAGTTTCCCCTGGTACTCATGCTTGCAAACGGTCTTAGCAGTGCCATGCTTCCTGAGTTTTCAACCCGTACCAGGATGAAGGAGGCTATGGCAAGGATCAAGCTTAAATCTGAAAAGCTTATGCATATAGCATTTCCTGCAACCATGGCGATGATGCTTATTGCCAGGTGGCTCTATCCCCGGCTTTTCACGCCCGAATTCCACAGGAGCTCAGGCATCTTCCTTATTTATACCTTGCTTGTAATACCCAGGCTTATCTTTCCCCAGACCATTATTGTTGGAAGGAAAAAGACCCATATAACACTTATATCTGCCCTTATTGAACTGGCCTTCAACATACCACTCAGCCTTCTTATGATAAAATGGGGCTACGGCATGGTGGGTGTGGCCCTTGCCACCTTTATCGTGTATATGATAGGGAAAATCTTCCTTACAGGCTACCTTTGGGTAAAGATGAAAATTAAACCCGGAGAATACATTCCGTTGAAGACTTACTTCATTTATTCGATTCTCCTTGCGGTGCTCTTTGTGCTGATCGACCACAGGATCATTGATATCCAGTGACAGAGGAAGCCTTCAGTAAACAAATATGGTTAGCTTCATGTTTGTTAACATAAAAAAAATCTCCATATTTGCCGTCACATCGTTTGCCGGAAGGTCGACCTTCCGCAAGTTCTTTTTACCGGAAAAAATACCTATCAGGATGCAGATTGTTGAAGTGAAAAGCAGGGAAGAAAGGAAAGAGTTTCTTGATTTTCCACGTCGTCTTTATAAAGATGATCCCTACTGGGTATGTCCATTGGATGACGATACAGAATCTTTGTTCGATCCAGCCATCAATCACCTTCTTAAGGAAGGAGAGGCTGCCAGGTGGATACTCAGGAATGGTGACGGGACCACTATAGGTCGTATAGCAGCTTTTATCGATCCGGTGAGGGCAAAGGTCTATAACCAGAAAACAGGGGGGATGGGATTCTTTGAAGTAATTGATGACAGGGAAGCGGCCTTTGCACTATTTGATACGGCAATAAAGTGGAATATTGAAAAGGGAATGGAAGCTGTCGACGGACCAATTAATTTCGGGGAGAACGACACCAACTGGGGCCTGCTCGTTGACGGCTTCATGCAACAAGCTTACGGGATGCCCTATAACATGAAATACTACAGGGATTTCTTTGAAGATTACGGATTCAGGAATTATTTTGAGCAGTATTCCTATCACAGGATGGTACGTAACGGGAAGAATGAGATAATAGAGTTTCCCCCCAGGATCATGAAGATCGCCGAATGGCTGTCACGTCGTCCGGGATATTCATTCAGACACTTCAGTTTTGCACAGAAGGAAAAGTTTGCTGCCGACTTTGTTGATATATACAACTCTACCTGGTCTGCCTTCAAAGAGGATTTCACTCCCGCCGTTCCCGGCATGATAGAGGGGTTTTTTAAAAAAGCCAGCCAGATACTCGATGAGGAACTTGTGTGGTTTGCCTATTTCAACGACAAGCCCATTGCTTTTTTCGTTCTTATCCCCGACGTTAACCAGATAATCAAATATTTCAACGGGCGCCTTACCCTCTGGAACAAGCTGAGGTTTGTATACTACAAGGCAAATCACAGGATGACCAGGGCAAGGGCAATAGTGGGAGGCGTCAATCCGCTTTATCATAACAGCGGGGTTGAATCGGCTATCTTCCTTCATATCTACCAGGCGTTCAGAAAAAAGCCCTGGTTCAATGAACTTGAACTGTCGTGGGTAGGAGATTTCAATCCCAAGATGATGGCTATCTATGAAGCCATTGGCGCAAACAAAGCCAAAACGCACATCACATTCAGGTACCTTGTTGACAGGGATGCCCCTTTCATGAGGTACAAGGATGAAATGTTCGAGAAATCGAAACTGGCTGAGCGTATTGAGGGAAGGAAATAAATATTGATTTTCTTTTTGCTTATTTAATAATCTTCATTAATTTTGCGACCCTGAATAAGGTAAAATATTTTATAAAACAAGTACATAAAAGCATAGGCAATGAAAGAGGGAATTCATCCGAAGAATTACAGGCTGGTTGTTTTTCAGGACATGTCGAATGGTGATTCATTCATGACAAGGTCGACAGCGCCATCCAGGGAAACTATCAAATGGGAAGACGGGAACGAGTATC
This sequence comes from Bacteroidales bacterium, assembly GCA_034003165.1. Classification (GTDB taxonomy): domain Bacteria; phylum Bacteroidota; class Bacteroidia; order Bacteroidales; family VadinHA17; genus LD21. Next base: position 5,714 of record JAVEZD010000027.1, read on the forward strand.
CCCTTATCAAACTGGAGATTTCAAACACTTCACATCCGTTTTATACAGGTAAGATGAAACTTGTAGATACAGCAGGAAGGGTTGATAAGTTCATGAACCGTTACAAGGACCATGTTTCAAAAAAGAAATAGAAGATAAGAGATACTTTATGATCCCGGTCAGCAACCGGGATTTTTTTTGTCCCGGCCTGGCACAATCCTTGCCGGATCAACTTTCTGATAATGATAAAAAATATTATGTAAATTTGACACACTATTGTTTTTACTATGGAGAGAAAACCGAGGAAAATCCTGAATGATTATTTGTTGCCTGAGATACTGGACGGAGAAGGGGATATCATTCCCATTATAGCTGATGGAGATGAGGGTGACCTCGAAGAGCTGGAAGTACCTGAATCCATTCCTGTGCTCTCACTCAGGAATACCGTACTGTTTCCGGGTGTAGTGCTGCCCATTTCGATAGGCCGTCCGCGATCCATACAACTTATAAAGGATGCGTACCGGACTGACAAGGTAGTAGGAACAGTTGCCCAGAAGGATCCCGACCTTGAGAATCCTGCCTTTGAAGATCTTCATAAGATCGGTACTGTAGGACAGATTGTCAAGCTGCTTGAGATGCCCGATGGTTCGACAACAGCCATCATTCAGGGAAGAAAAAGAATGATACTGACAGAAATGGTATCTTCGGATCCCTATTTCAAAGCCAGGGTCAGGATACTTCCTGAATCAAAGCCTGAAAGCTTCAGTAAGGATTTTGATGCTATTGTGGGTTCGCTCAAAGACTTGTCGCTCAAGATAATAAAGATCAATCCAAATATAAGTCCCGAAGCCTCCTTCGCCATCAAGAACATTGAGAACAATACCTACCTTATCAATTTTATTTGTTCAAACACTGACATCAAGGTACAGGACAAGCAGAAGCTTCTTGAGATTAACAGTATGCGCGACAGGGGCTATGCCCTGCTTGAGTATCTGGTTCAGGAGATCCAGGTTCTTGAGCTTAAGAATGAACTGCAGTCGAAGGTAAAGAGTGACCTTGACCAGCAGCAGAGGGAGTTCCTCCTTCATCAGCAGATGAAGACCATCCAGAATGAGCTGGGAGGTAATCCCATTGAGAAGGAGATCGAGGAGTACAGGAAGAAGGCTGAAGGGAAGAAATGGACTGATGATGTAAGGAAGGTTTTTGACAAGGAACTGAAGAAGCTCCACAGGATGAATCCCGCAGCAGCAGAATATTCGGTTCAGGTCAATTATATACAGACACTGCTTGATTTACCCTGGGGTTATTATTCCACGGATAATCTCGACCTGCATAATGCAAAAAAGGTTCTTGACAATGACCATTTTGGTCTTGAGGAAGTTAAGGAAAGGATACTCGAGCATCTTGCTGTGCTCAAGCTTAAGGGGGACCTTAAGTCACCAATATTATGTCTCTACGGACCTCCCGGGGTAGGAAAGACCTCACTGGGGAAATCGGTCGCCAGGGCTCTTGGCCGCAAGTATGTCAGAATGTCACTTGGCGGCCTGCATGATGAGTCGGAGATCAGAGGCCACAGAAAGACTTACATCGGAGCCATGCCGGGCAGGATACTGCAGAACATAAAAAGGGCAGGGACCTCCAATCCGGTGTTTATCCTTGATGAGATTGATAAGGTTGGCCAGGACTTCCGGGGGGATCCGGCATCGGCACTGCTTGAGGTTCTCGATCCGGAACAGAACAGCACTTTCTTTGACAACTTCATTGAGATGGAATATGACCTCTCTAATGTCATGTTCATAGCTACTGCCAATACACTTTCGACCATCACCCCGGCTTTGCGTGACAGGATGGAGCTTATTGAGATAACAGGCTATCTTCTCGAGGAGAAGCTTGAGATAGCAAAAAGACATCTTCTTCCCAGACAGCTCGAGAATCACGGTGTGAAGCCCGGCCAGCTGACTATAGGGAAGGAAGCGATGGAAGTAATAATTGACAGGTATACAAGGGAGTCGGGTGTCAGGGAACTTGACAAGAAACTTGCTAAGATAGTCAGGGTTACAGCCCGTAACATAGCCTCAGACATCACCTATGATCCCGTCATGTCGTTACAGACAGTGACTGCCATCCTGGGACCACCAAGGTATATGCGCGATATCTATGCCGGTAACGATCAGGCGGGTGTTGTCACTGGTCTGGCCTGGACCGCGGCAGGGGGAGAGATACTATTTGTTGAGACCAGTCTGAGTCGTGGTGAAGGAAAGCTGACCCTTACCGGTAACCTGGGAGATGTAATGAAGGAATCGGCAGTCATTGCCCTTGAATATCTCAAGGCCAACGCCGGGATGCTTTCCCTTCCCGATAATTTTGCAGGGAAATGGAACATTCACATACATGTTCCCGAGGGAGCCATACCCAAGGACGGACCCTCGGCAGGTATCACCATGGCTGCCTCAATAGCTTCAGCCTTCACGCAGAGGAAAGTAAGGAAGTATATTGCCATGACGGGTGAGATAACCCTCAGAGGAAGGGTTTTACCTGTTGGAGGGATCAAGGAAAAGATACTTGCAGCAAGGAGGGCCAGCATCAGGGAGATAATCCTGTCGGAAGAGAACCGCAAGGATGTTGAGGATATTAAGGAGTTTTACGTAAGGGGCCTTAAGTTCCATTATGTGGATACTATTATGGAGGTTCTTGAACTCTCTCTGCTTAAACAAAAGGTAAAGAATCCGAAAAATATCTCATTTGAATGAAAAAGATAGCCGTTTTTCCCGGGTCGTTCGACCCTTTTACTATAGGGCATGAGGGGATTGTGCTGAGAGCCCTGGACCTTTTTGATGAAATCATTGTTGCAGTGGGTGCCAATGCCCTTAAGAAGAACTACTATCCTCTTGAGACAAGGAAGGAGATGATACGTCAGGTCTTCAGGGACGAGCGAAGGATAAGTGTCGATCATTATGAAGGTCTTACTGTCGATTACTGCAAGAAGATGAATGCACGCTATCTGCTGAGAGGTCTCAGGACGGCTGCCGACTTTGAGTTCGAGAGAGCTATTGCACAGATAAACAAGGCTATGGCACACGACATTGAGTCTGTCTTTCTGCTCACGGTTCCCGAACATTCTCCTGTCAATTCGACTATCATACGCGATATAATACGCAGCGGAGGTGATGCTTCCATGTTTGTTCCGGAAGCTATAAAGCTGAGTGATTACAGGGGAGAGGAGTAGCCGGGGCGCTACCTAAAGGCCTGAACGACCCTTAAGTACAGAGGTGTTTATCATATCCATCAGTGATAGCCAGGCAAGCCCTTTTATATCACATAGTTCATCGGGAGAAAGCCATTCGACCCTGGTTATTCCTTCTTCGGTCTGAGGTTCAATAGCCATGGTGTCGTCGTAGTGCATAAGGAACCAGTGGGTCTTTTTAAGGTAGGATATTCCCCCAAGTAAATAAGTGTGATAAGTAGGTTCAAGGGCTTTGATGATGACGTGACCCGAGATGCCGCATTCCTCACTCACTTCCCTGAGGGCACAGGCATCGGGTTCCTCCCCGGGTTCTATATGTCCTTTCGGGAGGTCGAGTTTCCCCCTTTTTTCTATGAACAGATATTTCCCCGACGAATGTCTTACAAGTCCGCCCGCTGCCCCCACCTCAGTGAAAAAGATTCTGAACAGCCGCCATATATGAGTGATGTTGGTGCCATAAACGTTGGCTGAATGCAGCGAGGTGTCGGCCTGAAAATCAGCAATAAGCTTATAAAATTCATCAGTGTTACTGAATTTATGAAATAACCCGTACTTTTGAAGACGGTCAGGTTCGGGACTGATCGTTATAAACCGGTTTTCAAAATGAATTTTATACATAGTCAGATGGAAAATACTGCCAGAGAAATCGCCGGATTTCTTTTACAAATTAAAGCAATAAAATTGCAACCGTCAAATCCTTTTACATGGGCCTCGGGTTGGAAATCGCCCATTTACTGTGATAACAGAAAGATCCTTTCCTTTCCTGAGGTAAGAGATAAGGTTGCCACCTCTTTTGTTAATCTTATCAGGAGTAAATATCCTGATGTTCAGGTTATTGCCGGCGTTGCTACAGGGGCAATAGCTCACGGGGCCCTTGTTGCCGACAGGCTTGGCCTGCCCTTTATCTATGTAAGGTCGGGAGCCAAGGAACACGGTCTTGGCAACCAGATAGAGGGTTATTTTGAAAAGGGTCAGAAGGTGGTTGTCATAGAGGATCTTATCTCGACCGGAGGCAGCAGCCTTTCTGCCGTCAGGGCATTAAGGGAAGCCGGCTGTGATGTTCTGGGGATGGCAGCCATCTTTACCTATGAATTTAAAAAGGCTGCAGATGCCTTTGAAGCTGAGAAATGCAGGCTTGACACCCTGTCGGGTTACCGGGTCCTGACAGACAGCGCCCTTCAGGCCGGATATATTGGAGAGAAGGAGGTTGATACTCTTAAGGAATGGAGAACGGATCCCGGAGCATGGGGAGTAAAACAGTGAACGATGGCAGCAGATACAATACTTGAAAGCAGAAAAGGTTCTGTGACCGGGACTCCGGAAGAGGTTTATAACTTCGTAACCGACATACGCAACTTCGGCAGTCTTATACCCGATGGTTATATAACCGACTGGGAGGCAGCAAAGGATAGTGGCAGCTTTTCGGTTTCTCCACTTGGGAGTGTTAATTTCAGACTTGATGAAAGCAAGCCATTTACCATGGTAAGTTATAAGGGATTGGCCCTTTCAACGGCAAATTTTGCCCTCGATCTCATCATTGAACCGGGAGAGGCTGGTATGGCAGATGTAAAGGTAAGGTTAGGTACCGACCTGAATCCTGTGCTGCGGATGATGGCTGATGCTCCTGCCAGGAGGTTTCTTGAGACCCTGATTGCTGAAATGGAGAAATTCACCTGCTGGAAAGACCGGGAATAAGGTAATCCACCTCTTTGAAAGCAAACTCACTGAGCTTACCGGAGAGTTCCTCAATAACCAGAAGTCCTGTGTTACTGACAGACGCTATCCTACCCCTGAAGACTTTTCCATCAGTCATATAGTCGTGCCATTCGCCCGAATGATAAAGCGATCTGAGGTATTCTGTCCTTATCTCACTGAAATCCCCCCTTATCAGATTCTTGTAACGCCTGTCGAGAGAAGTAAGTAGTTCCCTGAAGCAGCTTCCGGTGTCGTAACTGATACCTGTAAGCATACTCATTGATACAGGATTCGGTGCATTGCTCACAAAGCGTTGCTGGTTTACATTGAGTCCTATCCCTATTATGCTGTTCTCAATGGAACTGCCCTGTACCGCGTTCTCTATAAGGATACCTGCAATCTTCCTGTCGCCCGTATAAATGTCGTTGGGCCATTTGATAGTACTTTCGATGTCATGCAGGCTGAGGAAATCCGTGATGCCCATGGAAACTGACATGGACAGAAGGAACTGGTCAGAGGGATTAAGCATATCGGGGTATACTATTACGCTGAGGAGAAGATTGCAGTCTCTTTCGCTTTCCCATGAATTCCCCTGCTGACCCCTGCCTGCCGACTGATATCCGGTGCGGATGACACATCCGTCGGGGGGAGCGGCTTTCTTCCTGAGGAGTTTCCTGGCATGGCTGTTTGTTGAGGAGGTCGACCCGAGGGTAATAATACTGCTTCCTATTATCATTTTTAAACAGTTTAAGGTTTTTGTTGTTGTCCCATCGGATGTTTTGTCATGTTCCTGCCGAATGGCACTGAAATTGCAAAAAGAGTCAGACAGGAACAAAAATACAGATAAAAGTTTGTACTTTTGCAAGCTGATATATAACTGATAATTATTGATGAAGAAAAGATCTGACGGAGCTGCCCTGTTGCTTGAAAGTATTGTTAAGGGGATTTATGAAAAGAATGGGCAGGATGTGGTTAAGATAGATCTGAGAAATCTTGAGACCAGAATCACCGATTATTTTATAATCTGCCATGCCTCTTCAGTAACCCAGGTCGATGCGATCTGTTACTCTGTTGAAGAAATGGTTCAGAAAGGAGCCCGGGAGAAGCCGGCTCATGTGGAAGGACTTGACAATTGTTACTGGGTGTTGCTGGATTATGGCAATGTAGTAGTCCACATTTTTCTTGAAGAATACAGACATTTCTACAACCTTGAATCGTTGTGGGCTGATGCAAAGATAGAGGTTATGCAGGATTTAATTCAGTAACAATGCTGTTATGACAGACACAAAGAATAAGAACCAGGGAACTGACAAACCTGATGACAAGAACCTGAAACCGAAGTTTAACTCAAACTGGATTTTTGCCATTCTGGCAGTTTCCATTATAGCCATCAACTTCCTTTACACAGGCAGGAATGCTCCAAAGGGAACCACTACCAGTGCCGTGAAGGAGATGATAGTCAATCACGACATTGAAAAGATCTCGGTTGTCAACAAGGAAAAGGCTGAAATCTTTCTTACAAAGGAGGCCCGTGAGTCGGGCAGGTATCCTGATCTCCCCAAGCCCGGTTCCGGTACCATGATGTCGGTCCCGAAGCCCGATTATACATACAACATAGGTGATATAAGCAATTTTGAACCCTTCCTTATTGAAGAGCAGCAGAAAGCCGGCTATGAAGAGAAGGATTTCATATATCCTGAATACGTGACGCGGAAGAACTACCTTGGAGAGATCCTCGGCTGGACGCTTCCTTTTATCTTTCTCATAGTACTGTGGATGTTTCTCATGAGGAGAATGGCCGGAGGAGGTGCAGGAGGTGCAGGAGGTATATTCAGTGTCGGGAAATCGCGGGCCCAGGTCTTTGACAAGGATACCAATGTCAAGCTTAATTTCAATGATGTGGCTGGTCTGGAAGAAGCCAAGACTGAGGTGATGGAGATTGTAGATTTTCTGAAGACACCAAAGAAATATACCCAGCTTGGTGGTAAGATACCCAAAGGAGCCCTTCTTATAGGTCCTCCCGGAACAGGAAAGACCCTCCTTGCAAAAGCTGTTGCTGGCGAAGCAAATGTTCCTTTCTTCTCGATCTCAGGATCTGATTTCGTTGAGATGTTCGTAGGGGTGGGTGCCTCGCGGGTAAGGGACCTCTTTAAGCAGGCCAAGGAGAAGGCTCCCTGTATTGTCTTTATTGATGAGATTGATGCTGTCGGACGTGCCCGCGGACGTAATGCCAACTTCGGATCGAACGACGAAAGGGAAAACACCCTCAACCAGCTTCTTACAGAGATGGATGGTTTTGGTACAAACATGGGTGTTATAATACTTGCTGCAACAAACAGGGCTGATATACTCGACAGGGCCCTGTTGAGGGCAGGCCGTTTCGACAGGCAGATTCATGTCGAACTTCCCGAGCTTAATGAAAGAGAAGCCATCTTTAAGGTCCATCTCAGGCCAATAAGGATGGAAAAGAACCTCGATATATCCTTCCTTGCACGGCAGACTCCGGGTTTCTCCGGGGCTGACATAGCCAATGTATGTAATGAAGCCGCTCTTATTGCTGCCAGGAAGAACAAGAAAGTGGTTGAGAAGCAGGATTTCCTCGATGCCATCGACCGTATTGTTGGTGGTCTGGAGAGAAAAAGCAAGATCATTTCTCCCATTGAGAAGAAAACCATTGCCTATCATGAAGCCGGTCATGCAACAGTAAGCTGGATGCTTGAACACGCAAGCCCGCTGCTTAAAGTGACCATTATACCCAGGGGCCGGGCCCTTGGCGCAGCCTGGTACCTTCCTGAAGAAAGACAGATAACAACCACCGAACAGCTTCTTGATGAGATGGCCTATGCCCTTGGCGGGAGAGCCGCTGAGCAGATCATGTTCGGAAAGATTTCAACAGGAGCCCTTAATGACCTTGAAAAGATAACCAAGCAGGCATATGCCATGGTGTCATACTTTGGTATGAGCGATAAAGTGGGTAACATAAGTTTCTATGATTCATCGGGACAGTCTGATTATGGGTTTACAAAACCCTACAGCGAAAAGACAGCCGAACTGATTGACAGGGAGGTTAAGGATATCATTGAAGAATCGTACAACAGGGCCATAGAGGTGCTTAAGCAAAATATGAAAGGGTTGAAGGAACTGGCTGAACTGCTTCTCGAAAAGGAGGTGATCTTCAGCGAGGACCTTGAAAGGATTTTCGGAAAGCGAAAAGCCGACGTCCTCAAGGAGGAGAGAGAGGCCTCTTACGCAGCTGCTGCAGCTGCTAAGCCGGCACCTGCAGAAGTACCGGTGGTAGCAGCTCCGGATAAAAAAACAGCTGTAAAAGAGGTATCAGGTATTAAGGAAGAAACTGAAAAAGCAAAAAAGCCTGATGGTATTGATAAGGCTGATGACATTGAAATAGACAGTACCACCGGAGATTAGATTGAAATTATTCGCCGGATGACAATTAGACTAAAGTGTAACTGATTGAGCAATTTTCTTAGAAGAACACTTACCGGTTTCTGGATAGTGGTATTTATCATAGGAGGCTTTCTGCTTCATCCGGTATCATTTGCTGTGACAGGGCTGATAATTTTGACCGGCACGCAGTATGAGTATTATCGGATTATAGGAAAGACCGGAATAAGGCCACAGATGATTACAGGTCTGGCTGTATCGGTAACAGCATATGTACTTGCTACCCTTGCTGCAGCCGGGATACTCGCCACCCAATGGCTTCTTCTGGTTCTCCCCTTGCTCTCCCTTGTCTTCATTACCGGACTCTACAGGAAAGAAGACCGACCTTTTGATTCTATTGCCCATACTCTTTTACCCCTTGTTTATATAACACTTCCCCTGTCTCTCATTCCCTTCGCGGGTTTCGGACACAGCGGACTAAAACCTATACTGCCGGCAGCCGGCATTATTTTCTCACCAGGCATAATAATAGGATTCTTCCTGCTCCTATGGATTAATGATACAGGAGCCTATCTGGCAGGTGTCACCTTAGGGAAACACAGGCTTATGGAGAGGATATCACCAAAGAAATCATGGGAAGGTTTTGCAGGAGGAGCACTTCTTGCTCTGGCAGCTGCATGGTTCATGCCCGGCTGGCTCGGCATTACTGACAGGAAAGGCTGGTTGCTTATTTCAATTATAATAACAGTAACAGGTACATACGGAGATCTTTCAGAGTCGATGCTTAAGAGGAGTCTGGGCCTGAAGGACTCGGGAAACATAATGCCCGGACATGGAGGCTTCCTTGACCGGTTTGACAGTACTCTTATGTCATTTCCCCTGGTGTATCTTTTTATTGTCCTTTTTGGTTGATTAAGCTTACTTGATTAGTTTTGTGCAAAATTTCTAAGATGGCCATACATATTCATAAGGAAGGATATAAAATACTGGGCTACGGATTTCTGGTCCTGCTTTCTGTCAACATTATTGCCGGTATCCTTTGGTCAGAGAACCCTCTTGTCAGGTGGATCTTTATCACAGCTTCTTTCCTTCTTTATATTTTTATTCTGTTCTTTTTCAGGCTTCCTTCACGAACGCTTGAACCTGATCCGGGACTTATCTATGCTCCGGCTGATGGAAAGGTTGTGGTTATCGAGGAGACCGAGGAGAAAGAGTATTTCAGGGATATGCGCCTCCAGGTGTCGATCTTTATGTCGCCCTTTAATATGCACAGTAACCGTTATCCCGTGTCGGGACGGATTAAATACGTTTGCTACCACCGTGGAAAATATATGGTGGCATGGCACCCCAAATCATCAGAACTCAATGAGAGAAGTTCAGTGGTCATCGAGACCGACTGTGGAAAGGAGATTCTCGTAAGGCAGATTGCCGGTGCCGTAGCCAGGAGAATAGTGACCTACGCCAAAACAGACAAGCAGGTTAAGCAGGGTGACGAACTGGGTTTTATCAAGTTCGGTTCGAGGGTCGACATTTTTCTTCCCGTAGGGACAGAGATTGAAATCCCCATCCTCCAGCAGGTAAAGGCCAACAAGAGTATTATTGCAAAAATCTGAATACCATGATTGAGAAAAGAGAAGATGACAGGACTATAGAGCTTGGCTGTGACGTCACCTGGATAGGTGTCCTGGATTATGATATCAGGACTTTTGATATAGTGATGCATACCGAATTCGGGACCACCTATAACTCATACTTTATCAATGCAGAAAAAAAGGCAGTGGTTGAGATAGCCAAGGAGAAATTCAGTGAGACATGGCTAAGGAAACTCCGCTCTGTAACCGATCCTTCTGAGATACAGTATATCATTCTTGATCATACAGAACCCGATCATAGCGGGAGTCTCGGCCTGCTTCTCGACCTTGCTCCTTCAGCCACGGTTGTCGGAAGCGGAAATGCCATCCGTTACCTCGGGGATATAGTTAACCGTCCCTTCAGTTCGTTGGTAGTCAAAGACGGTGATGTGCTCGATCTGGGGAACAGAAAACTCAGATTCATAGCGGCTCCCAATCTCCACTGGCCCGATTCAATCTATTCATATCTTGAAGAGGATAAGATACTCTTTACTTGCGATTCCTTCGGTGCCCATTACTGCGACTACGGGATGTACAGCGACCTGACTCCGGAATATATTTCAACCTACAGGTACTATTTCGATGTCATCCTCAAACCCTTCAGCAGGTTTATGGTTAAAGCCCTTGAAAAGATAAAGCCACTGGAGATAAATCTTATCTGTCCCGGCCACGGTCCGGTTCACAGGGATAACTTAAGTGAAGTTATCAGACTCACCGAAGAATATGCAGGGGAGTATCTCAGCAGTATATCTGCAAAGCCGGTTAAGAAAGTGCTTATAGCCTATGTGTCAGCCTATGGCTATACTGCTGAGGCTGCCGGGTTTATTGCTTCAGGTATAAGGGAGAGCGGGGATCTGGAGGTTGAGGTTGCCGACATTGAAACCATGCCTGCCTCTGAGCTTGACGCCAGGCTGACACTTGCCGATGCAATCCTTGCAGGCTCACCAACCATTAACCAGAATACACTACTGCCTGTTTACACTCTCTTTGCTCTTATCAATCCACTGCGCGATAAAGGGAAACCTGCCGGTGCTTTTGGTTCGTACGGCTGGAGCGGTGAGGCTACTACTATCATTCTTAATGTGATGAAGAGCCTTAAGCTGGATGTTTTCGATGATCCCGGATCGTTCAAGTTCAGACCCGGAGGATCAAAGGAAGAGATGCTTAAGGAATATGGCAGGAAATTCGGCCGTAAGGTCCTCGGGATTTAATATTCATCATAATATATTAAAACAAAGAGGGTGCCTGAAAAGACACCCTCTGTCATAATCCCTGAATCACTCCATTTTACCTCTGAAAAACCTTGCTTTTCAATACTCCTCTTTTAAGGGATCTGATCATTCCCGGCAAAGACTGCAGTGAGCTTTCCCGGATCTTGTTATGAAATACTTATCTGACGGGATATTTTATTCCTGTCTTCTTCAACCTTGGGAAGGGTGACAGTAAGAATCCCATCCTTGTAGTTTGCTTCAATCTTGTCGCTGTTTACATTATCAGGAATCTGGAAGCTTCTGCAGAAAGATGAGTAGCTGAACTCTTTCCTCTTGTAGCCCTCCCTGTTCTCTTCTGATTCGTGCTTCGACTCGGACGATACTGTAAGAATATCTTCGTTGATATCAATCTTAAGATCCTTCTTGTCTATTCCGGGCACTGCAAGGTCGAGAATGAATCTCTTGTCATCTTCCCTGATGTTGACAGCCGGCAGTGATGCTGACCTGGTATTTACTACAGGAAAGAAATCATCATCAAAAAGACCGTTCATGAAAAAAGGCCTGAAACTGCGGTTTGTGATTGATGGTAACATAGCTTTGTCCTCCATTATTTTAAGTTATACTTTTTTATATTCTATGTCCTTCTATTTCAATTTGTGTTCCAAAGAATTATACATGACATTATGACGCGTTTTGGCAGTTTTAGCACGACAAAATGACAGGGTTGTATTTTTTAATCAGTCCTGCCGGCCTCATGGCAGGGTTTAAAATTGCCTGTTGCAGTGCTGATAATTAGGGAATCAGGAAAATTTAGCTTAGGTTTGTATATATAAACCTGGCTATGAAGGCTACCTTAAGGAATATACTGATTGTAGGGGTAATCCTGCTGTTTCTTCTTGCTCTCTGGTATTTCAGGAATATAGTTGTGTATATATTGGTTTCGGGGGTTCTCTCCATAATGGGGAGGCCGCTTGTGGATCTGCTGTGTTCGTTCAGGGTAAGAAATATAAGGTTACCAAGGGCCCTGGGGGCGCTTATCACCCTGGCTGTGATATGGGGTCTTATACTTTTGTTCTTCATGATCTTTGTGCCTCTGGTGACAAGGCAGATCAACTACTTTTCGGCCATTGACAGCGAGACTCTGGTTAAGATAGTGGAAAGTCCGCTTGACAGGATACAGAACCTTCTGGGGGCTTTCAACAAGGATATCTCAAATGAATTATCTGTAAAGGAATATATTTCAGGCAAGGTAAGTGAGATCCTTAACATAAATATGATCCAGAACTTTCTGGGTTCGATGATAGATATTCTGGGGAATCTGGCGGTGGCTGTCTTTTCGATCTCCTTCATCACTTTCTTCTTCCTCAAGGATCAGCATCTGTTTTTTGAATCCATACTGATGTGGGTTCCTGATCCTTATGTTGACAATGTTACAAGGGCTCTTAACTCGATTAAGAATCTTCTTACAAGGTATTTCATAGGAATTCTTATACAGAGCACCTGTATAATGATACTTATCACACTGGGTATGACCATTGTGGGGATAGATTTCAACCAGGCTCTTGTAATGGGACTGATAGTGGGTATACTCAATGTCATCCCCTATGTCGGGCCCTGGCTGGGCTTTTTTATAGTAGTGGTTATGGGTGTTGCCTCGCGGATGGACCAGGATCTGATGAATGTGGTTGTACCATTGGTGGGCTATATGATGATAGTTGTGGCATTGACCCAGGTTATTGACAATATAATTTTCCAGCCCGTTATCTTTTCAAACAGTGTGAGGGCTCATCCCCTCGAGATCTTTGTAGTGGTCCTTGCGGCGGGCTTTGCCGCCGGTGTACCCGGTATGATCCTTGGGATTCCAGGCTATACAGTTATGAGGGTTTTAGCAAGGGAATTCTTTTATAACTTTAAGGCGGTGCAGAAGATCACCTCAAGTCTGCCGGATCAGGATATTAGTGAAAAACGCCACGGAGGATTTGAAGGAACGGGGCCGGCTACTGATGCATAACAGTAAAGAGTGCCTGTTAAGGATAGTATAAAAAATGGCAAGGATAACATCATATATACTGAGAGTTTTTAATTTTTACCTTGAAGGCTTCAGGAATATGTCGTGGTGGGGCAGAAGGGTATGGTTTATAATAATCATTAAGCTCTTTATTATGTTCCTTATCCTGAGGTTGTTCTTTTTTCATGATTTCCTCGCTTCAAAGTTTGAAAGTGATAAAGACAGGAGCATGTATGTACTTGATCAATTAACCAAACCGGAATAGACATATGATTGATAATATTGATTTGTCGCTTGTTGACTGGTCGAGGGCCCAGTTTGCATTAACGGCCATCTATCACTGGCTTTTTGTGCCTCTCACACTTGGCTTGTCGTTTATAGTTGCCATGATGGAGACTGTTTACTACAGGACGGGAAATGAGGAGTGGAAGAGGATGACAAAGTTCTGGATGACCCTCTTCGGAATAAACTTTGCCATCGGGGTGGCAACGGGACTGATTCTTGAGTTTGAGTTTGGCACCAACTGGTCCAATTATTCATGGTTTGTTGGTGACATCTTCGGAGCCCCGCTTGCTGTTGAGGGTATCCTGGCCTTCTTCCTTGAGTCGACTTTTGTAGCTGTTATGTTTTTTGGCTGGGACAAGGTAAGCCGCAGGTTTCACCTTGTATCCACATGGCTGGTGGCGGTGGGAGCAAACCTCTCGGCACTATGGATACTTGTAGCCAATGCCTGGATGCAGAATCCTGTAGGCATGGAATTCAACCCCGATACGGCCAGAAACGAGATGGTTAGTTTCTGGGAGGTGCTTTTCAATGATGTTGCCGTCGACAAGTTTCTTCACACCATCTCTTCGGGCTTTCTTCTCGGGTCGATGTTCGTCCTTGCAATCAGTGCATGGTATCTTCTGAAGGGCAGGGAGGTTTTCCTTGCCAAAAGGAGTATCCTTATAGCCGGCATATTTGGCCTTTTTTCTTCTCTGCTTGTTGCCTGGACGGGGGATACATCGGCCAGGACTCTGGCCAGGGTTCAGCCTGTTAAGTTTGCAGCCTTCGAAGCCCTTTATGAAGGCACTGAAAATGCCGGTCTGGTGGCAGTGGGAGTGCTTAAGGATTCTGACAGGGAGCTGGGCGGAAAGACTGCTAAGGATTTTATCTTCAGAATCGAGATTCCGGGTTTCCTCTCAGTGATGACCGGGGGTGACAGGAATGCCTTTGTGCCGGGGCTCAACGACCTTATAAACGGAAACCCTGAACGTAACCTTATGCCTGTTGCTGAGAAGATGGAGAGAGGCAGATATGCCAGAAGCACACTCTCAGACTATAAGAAAGCCATAGAGGATAACGATCAGGTTAAGATGGAATCGTTAAGGAAGCTATTCAGCGATAAGGAATTTACAGACAACTATTTCAGGTATTTTGGCTATGCTTCACTTAAGGAACCCGGTGATGCCATTCCCGGAGTATCAGTATCCTTCTACACCTTCCATATAATGGTAATGCTGGGCTTCTTCTTCATATTCCTGTTTTCGCTTGCCCTTTTCCTTTTGTTCAGGGGGACCATAGCAAAGCACAGATGGTTTTTGTGGATTGCCCTCTTTTCGCTTCCCCTGCCTTATATTGCCAGTGAACTGGGATGGGTACTAGCCGAGATGGGAAGGCAGCCGTGGATAATCCAGGATCTGATGCCTGTGTCGGCAGCCGTTTCTCAGCTTAGCACAGGTTCGGTTATAACTACCTTTATTCTGTTTGCAGCTCTCTTTACAGTTCTGCTTATAGCCGAGGTATCAATAATGATAAGACAGATAAAAACAGGTCCAAAACATTAGGAGGAAACAACCATGATAATATCACATCTTTTCCTGCAGCAATACTGGTGGATAATAGTCTCACTGCTGGCCAGCTTTCTAGTCTTCCTTATGTTTGTACAGGGAGGTCAGTCGATGATCTTTTCCCTCCCGGGTAACGAGGTCCAGAGAACCATGATGGTAAATACCCTCGGACGCAAGTGGGAATTCACCTTTACCACGCTCGTGACTTTCGGAGGTGCCTTTTTTGCATCCTTCCCGCTTTTCTATGCCACAAGTTTCGGAGGTGCCTACTGGGTATGGATAGCTATCCTCTTCAGCTTTATAATACAGGCAGTTGCCTATGAGTACCGCTCCAAGCCAGCCAATGTATACGGACAGAAGACCTTCGACATCTTCCTTTTTATTAACGGATCAGCAGGCCCATTTCTTATAGGTGTGGCAGTGGCCACCTTCTTCACAGGAGCAATGTTCAGCCTTAACCAGTTCAACCAGGTCAGATGGGCCACTCCATGGCATGGCCTTGAGGCTCTTCTAAATATAAGGAACCTTTCGCTCGGTGTTGCCGTCCTCTTCCTGGCAAGGGTCAACGGACTGCTTTACATAATTAATTCTGTTGGTGATGAAGATCTTGTTGCAGGTGCCAGAAAGAGACTTCCTCTTAATGCTGCCATCTTCCTGGCCTGCTTTCTCTTCTTCCTTGTTTCCCTTCTTGTCACGGGAGGCTTTGCCATTGACGCTACTTCAGGAGCCATCGTCACCGAAAAACTCAAATACCTCA
>JAVEZD010000028.1:0-13520 GCA_034003165.1 Bacteroidales bacterium
ATGGGTATTGCATGGAGCTGTCAGAACATCTGGGACCACTTCCTGTTTGGTGGTGATACTGCCCTGCTTCGCGGGAAATCGTACCCCATCATGAGAGAAGCAGCACTGTTCTGTATCGACTGGCTTACTGAGGACCCTGTAACGGGGAAACTGGTTTCGGGTCCTTCAATTTCACCCGAGAACAAATTCCTTATCCCCGGCACCCAGACACAGGCCAGCATGGTCATGGGTCCCGAAATGGATCATATGATTATAAGGGATCTCCTTCAGAACTGCATCGCCGCCTCAATAATCCTAAACACCGATGCCTCTCTAAGGAAAAAGATGCAGAAGACACTTGACAGGCTTGCTCCCACACAGATTGGTTCTGACGGCCGCCTTATGGAATGGACCCGTGAGTTTGAGGAAGCTGAACCCGGACACAGGCACATTTCACATCTTTACGGTCTGCATCCCGGGAACCAGATTACCCTGCAGCTTACCCCTGAACTAATGAAGGCTGCCAGGAAGACCATCGACTACAGGCTGGCCAACGGCGGCGGACATACAGGCTGGAGCAGGGCCTGGATAATTAACTTTTTCGCCAGGCTGAGGGATGGTGAAGAAGCCTTTGAGAACGTGCTTGCCCTTCTCAGGAACTCCACACTTTACAACCTGTTCGACACCCATCCCCCTTTCCAGATCGACGGGAACTTCGGTGCTACGGCAGGGATAACTGAGATGCTTCTCCAGAGCCACGCGGGCGAGGTGGAATTGCTTCCGGCCCTGCCGGATGCATGGGATACTGGTTATATTCACGGTCTGATGGCAAGAGGTGGATTTGAAGCAGACATAGACTGGACCGATGGGAAACTTATCCGGGCCAGGATTACCTCAAAACTGGGAAATCCGCTCAGGCTGGTATGGAATGGTAAAGTTGCCACACTCAACACCACTGAAAAAGGGAAATCCTATGTTTTCGTTCCCGGCGAAGAGGGAATGATACTGATTCCCGGCATTTCAACCGCCACGACCCCGGGCGATGAAACGGACAGATAACTTATTTATAAGATAAAAATACCGACATAATGAAACAGGTTCTGAAATACGCCGGATACATACTTATCCTTTTTCTGACAGGCTATTTCCTCTGGAAATTTAATTATCTCATTTTCTGGATGATAGTGGCGGCCGTTCTTTCCTTTATGGGTCAGCCCCTGGTCAGGTTCTTTGACAGCATAAGGATAAGAAGCTTCAGGATGCCACATGCCCTTAGTGCCTTACTGTCTCTTTTTGTTATAGTAATTGTATTTCTTGGTCTCATAGCAGTGTTTGTTCCACTCATCATAAGCCAGGCTGAGACCATATCAAGAATCAATGTCAATGAGCTTGCTGTTAATCTTCAGGGACCCCTTGAATGGATCGACCGTAAGATGCATGAGCTGGGTGCCATTTCCGACGGTCAGACACTTCAGGATTTTCTTGTACTCAGGGCAAAATCACTTGTCAACCTGGGCACCATAGGCACCCTGGCTGGAAACCTGGTTAGTGTTGCCGGAAGTATCTTCATTGGTCTTTTCTCAATACTTTTTATTGCCTTCTTCTTCCTTAAGGATGAGCATATGTTTGAGAACATGCTTATGCTGTTTATCCCCGAACAGCACCATCAGGCAACAAAAAAAGTAATAAGAGATTCCAAACAGCTTCTTGTCAGGTATTATATAGGTGTGATGCTCGAGTTACTGGGTGTCATGACGCTTATAACACTTGGACTGCTGATCTTTGGAGTAAAGAATGCTCTGCTCATCGGCTTTTTCGGCGGACTTATGAACATCATCCCCTATCTGGGGCCGGTGATCGGATCAGTTATAGGCATAATCCTTGGTATAACCTCTACCCTGGCGGCAGGCCTCTACAGCGAGATTCTTCCTAACGTCCTGAAGCTTGCGGGAGTATTTCTGGCAGTGAACTTCATTGATAACAACATCCTTGTGCCGGTTATCTACTCAAAAAGTGTTAAGTCGCATCCTCTCGAGATCTTCCTTGTAATAATTATCGGAGGAGGCCTTGCCGGATTGCTGGGAATGTTACTGGCAGTCCCCGTCTATACACTGCTCAGGGTTATTGCAAGGGAATTCTTTCAGCAGTTCAGGGTAATAAAAAAGCTTACTGAGAATATTGAAAGTGACGGAACCGTATCCCAGGCATGCCCTGAGGATGAGTTACCAGGGAATGATTCCGGGAATGCAGGCTAACAAACAGAAGTACACAATTCCATAAAATTACTGCTGGGGTCAGTGGCGCATCAAAAGAAAATATAATTTTGTTCCCGGCACATGTGACAAAAGACAAAAAAGTCCGTCTTTTATCAATATGTATAAACAGATCTATGTCTGAAGAAAAGAATGTAGTAGTCATAGGGGCAGGCATTGGCGGGATTGCCACTGCCGCCTTCCTTGCGAAGAATGGTTATTCAGTCAGCGTCTTTGAGAAAAATTCAGCCCCCGGAGGCAGATGCAGTAATCTGGTCCGCGATGGCCACAGGTTTGACCTGGGGGCCACCATGCTGCTTATGCCCGGCATCTATAAAGAGGTATTTGGTGCCCTGGGGCTTGATATTGAAAAAGCATTCCGGCTTAAGAGTATGAAGTCCCTTTACAGTATATATTATGACGACGACTCTGTTCTTCATTTCAGCTCCGACAAAGGCAGAATGAAAGAACAACTTGAGGCAATAGAACCGGGAAGTTACAGTGCATCGGAGAAATATGTAAAGAAAGGGTATGACATATACCTGGAGTCGATGGATAAGCTGGTAGGAAGAAATTTCTGTAACATCTTTCAGTTTGCCACTCCTGCGAATATTCCTCTGCTCTTCAGGATAAAGGCTTTCACCACTCATTTCAGCTATGCCCGGAAGTATTTCAGCCATCCTCATCTGCTTATGGCCTATACATTTCAGAACATTTATGTAGGACAGAGTCCCTTTGATTCACCGGCTCTCTTTTCGATGGTTCCTGCAGCCGAGCTCACTGAAGGGTCGTTTTTCCCTGAAGGTGGTATGTTTGAGATTGCCCGCGTACTTATCGAACTTGCCACTTCTTATGGTGTCCGCTTTGCTTACGACACACCGGTAAAGAGTATAACGGTTTCTGGAAACCGGACTGAAGGTATTGTCCTTGAAAGCGGTGAGCAAATCAGGGCCGGCATCGTTGTAGCCAATGCCGATCTGCCATATGTCTACAGGAAGATGCTCCCCGGAAGTGTAAGATCAGCTCTTATTAACAGAATGAAATATTCATGTTCGGCCATATGCTTCCATTGGGGACTTGATAAAACTTACCCCTCAATAGGACATCACAGTGTATTCCTTTCCGACAGCTTTAAAAAAGGGCTCGAAACCATTTTCAGGGATAAGTCGGTAAGCAATACCCCCAGCTTCTATCTTCACGCCCCATCAAGAAGTGATCCGGCAGCCGCACCTCCAAACCAGGATACCCTGTCAGTTATTGTTGCTGCAGGACATCTCGACCCTGAGAAGCCTCAGGACTGGGAAAAGCTGAAGGCTGCAGCCAGGGAAGCTGTTTTAAAGCGGATTAGCAGACTGGCCGGAGAAAACATCGAAAACCATATAAAATTTGAGCTGGCCTATACCCCCGAAACCTGGGAACAGGCCTGTAACATCTCAAGAGGGTCGGTCTTCGGGAGTCTTGGGCACAACATCTTCCAGATGGGTTATTTCAGGCCACATAACCGCCACGACAGATATCACAACCTTTACTTCACGGGAGGCAGTACCCACCCGGGGAACGGGATCCCCAACGTATTGCTCTCTGCAAAGCTCGTTTCAGAAAGAATCATTAACAACATATAACTATCAGCTCGTACTAACCACTGCCAACCGAATATGAATAGTTTTAAGGAAACATCCCTGCAGATTTTTAACTCAACAGATTTTCACAGCATAAAGGATCATCCTAATATACTGATCGCTGCAAGCTTCTTTGAAGAAGACAGGTATTGTGCGGCAAAGGTCTTCTATAAATTCATGAGGGCGCTGGATGATATGATCGATAACCATAAAGCTGAGTATAGTCAGATAACTGCCTCCGAAAGAAAAGACTTCCTTGCCGGTGTCGATTCATGGATTGGAAGATTAAATGTTACTGAGGATTGTGGTGACAGGCAGGAAGAACTCATTGCTACAGTTGAAAGGTTCAGGATCCCGATGTGGCCTCTTGAGACCTTTGCCCGTTCGATGGTTTATGACATCAATAATGACGGATTCCCGACCTTTGAATCCTTCCTCGATTATGCCCAGGGAGCATCAGTATCCCCGGCCTCGGTTTTTGTTCACCTGGCCGGCCTTCGGGAAGAAGACGGCAACTACGATGAACCGCTTTTTAACGTCAGGGAGGCGGCAACGCAATGTGCCATCTTCAGTTATCTTGTTCATATAGTCAGGGACTTCCGCAAAGACCAGCTTAATAACCTTAATTATTTCCCCGACGACCTGCTTAAGAAATACGGCCTTACAAGAAAGGACCTTTATGATATCGCCCGCGGAGCGGCTATCAGCGATGGGTTCAGGAGCCTTATCGGAGAATACCACAGGATAGCCGGTATTTACAGTAACAATACCAGGGAAGTCATTCGCAACATTAAACCTTTTATGGGGGAAAGGTACCAGCTGAGCCTTGAAATTATTTACGACCTTTACCTTATGGTATACGAAAAAATAGATCCCCTCAGAGGCTGTTTTTCAACTGAGGAACTGAATCCCGGTCCCGATGAGACAAAACAAAGGGTTTATGATGTGATAATGAATTTCACTCCTGTTGCTGTGACCAGAAACATGAAAACACCATGATATGGGGAAATATGTCAACAATCATCTCATTAAGAATGAGGAAGTAGTTTTTGAGACCCGGTTTCACTGGGTCATCTTCCTTACCCTCAGATCTCTTTTCACTCTTACCATCTATCCCCTGCTTGAAAGGCATCTTTCTGAATTTGTTATTACCAACAGGAGGATAATAATAAAAACCGGTTTTATTGCAAGAAGCACCTTCGAGATGAACCTTTCGAAGATTGAAAGTGTGAATGTTGACCAGAATGTACCCGGAAGGATTTTCAACTACGGCTCAATCACTATAATAGGAACCGGAGGTACTAAGGAGACATTCAATAACATAGCTCATCCCCTTGAGTTCAGAAAAGCCTTCCAGGAGTTATGCTGAATGGATTGGCACAAGTTTTGCTTCATATAGGGTGAAACACGTTCTTATAATACTTAAAGCCATGAAACGATTCTTAATAACCCCGATCCTTGCAGCGATGATTGCAGTTGGGACAGCAGCCGGCTCCCAGGAGCCCGATGAATATCTTGGCCTCCCTGGAGACAACTTCAACCTCTACGCAGCCATGAAGCTGTTCCAGGAGTCCGAAACCCTCGAAGGCTTTGAAAGAAGTCTTAACGACGAAGAAACCAGGATAAACAACCTCGACCTTAACAACGACAACTACATCGATTACATAAAGGTGATTGACTATGTCGACGGAGATATCCATAACATTGTACTTCAGGCTGTTATCAACAGGGATGAGAGCCAGGATGTGGCAGTCTTTTCGGTTGAAAAGTTCCGCGACGGATCAGTCCAGATACAGTTAACCGGCGACGAAGCCTTATACGGAAGGAATTACATCATAGAGCCGATCTACGATGAGACTCCCAATCCCGGATACACCGGCGGAGTAGCAAGGGAAAGGGTTACGGTTGTCAGGACGACCTACGTTGAAGTGGCAGCCTGGCCTGTGATAAGGTTCATCTACCTTCCCACCTACAGGGTATGGCGCTCATCATGGTACTGGGGTTACTACCCGGCTTACTGGAGCCCGTGGCGCCCCTACTACTGGCACTACTACTACGGATACCACTACAACTACTTCCCTCACTACTACGGATACTACCGCAGATGGGACAACCACCGCATATCTTACTACAACAACGTATACTACAACAACATAAGGGTATACTCGGTAAATGTAACCAACAACATAAACAAAGGGGTATACCGCACCACCTACTCGCGTCCCGAGCAGAGGCAGGAAGGTGAAGCACTCTATGCCAGAACTAATCCAGGCAGAACCACCCGCCAGTCGGTATCCACTTCGTCACAGACAGATAACAGGAGAGCCACTGTAAGAAGTTCAACCACTTCGGGTCAGGCCGGGACCAGAACCAGCACTTCATCCGGAACTGCAACCAGGAGATCTACCCAGAGCAGCACCGGAACCGCAGGAACCACCCGCCAGTCGACCAGCACCGCTACCCGGAGAAGCAGTACAGGCAGCCCGGCATCAGAGTCAGGAACAACGACAAGAAGCTCTTCCTCAACAGGCAGCAGAAGCCAGACCGGAACTGCAACCCGCAGCCAGGGAACGACTACAAGGCAATCGTCCTCTACAGTCAACCAGGGAAGCCGCACGGGCAGTGCAACCCGCAGCGAAGGAACGGGCACCAGACAGTCGACTTCTTCAGACAGCCAGAGAAGCAGAAGCAACACGGCAACCATAGGCAGCGGAAGCTCATCCCGCCAGTCCTCCCAGGCCTCAACTTCGGTGTCAAGGAGAAGCTCCTCACCGGCCTCCACAGGCGGACAAAGGGCAACAAGCTCTTCCTCTTCAAGGCAGTCAGCCGGGACCTCCTCTTCACAGAGAAACAGAAGCAGCAGCAGCTCTTCTTCTTCAGGAAACCGGAGTAAGTCGGCTGATTCGGAAAGCAAAAGCAGCAGAAGAAATTAAAGATACGGCAGGGACCGGGGACTAAAGGCAACAACATAAACATAAGCGGGGGCTATACAGCCCCCGCTCTTTTACTAACCCTATCCCTGAAATTGTTTCCAGGTAACCCAAAGCAATCAGAAGGCAGTAATAACCCCTGCGCTTATCTTTCCGTAAACATTACCTTTCATTAACTGTGTATACTCGGCCACAACCCTCATATTCCTCCTCAGCAGGTAGCCTGCGTGGAAAGTAGCCGATATATAATCGAGTGACTCTATATCTGATTCAACATAATTGAACAGCCCTGTAAGATACCATTTACTCATGTCACCCCTGGGGGCGTAAATAAGTTCGGCAAACCCACCGTGGGTTCTGACGTCGTCAATGATACTCTCATTCTCATCAAGAAAAACCTTCGAGTCCGTTCTGAAGACATACTGGAGGTTCATAATAAACTTATCGTCGACATTGAGTGAAACGTCAGGTCCGAACATCTTTACCGAACTGGTAAAGGGCCCGGCAGGATGTCTCAGTACCTCTTTACCGGTATAACCAAAAAATCCTGCCGAGAGGTATTGTCCTGCCGACTGGTTGATCCTGAGGAGAAAGTTCTTATACTTATCCTTGTCGAAGAGGTACCCTTCTCCGGCTTCGCCGATACCACTTCCATTGACAATCTCACCAACAATATCGGTACCAGTCGAAAATCCCTTTTCAAAAATTACCCCGCGGTCATATTTAAGGTCGGCCGAGGAATTACCCGGTGCTGCTCCGTAGATATGGTAAGGCTCAAGGGTAAACCTCAGCTCACCCTTAAAGAGAGGATCGGAAACCTGAAACTGCCCCAGGTAGAGGTTGATTCCGGTGCTGAGAAAGTCGTGATACATCACGAAGGCATCCTCCACGCCGGCCACCGAGCCTCTTTCATTGAATAAGAAGTAGAAATAATATGACAGTTTATCTGATATCTCGCCTCCCGAAAGTATCTTAAGAACAAAAGGAGCTGCAAAATCAATACTTCCCTTATCGGCAAAGTTGAAAGAGGCAAAACCGTCGAGACGGATTGCAAGTGGCAGCTCACGGAAAAGTGAAAGATCCTGGTCACCTGTCTCGATAAAATACCTTGGCGATTCATAGTCAGTCATTCTGAAGCCATTGCCTGCAAAGTCATCTCCAAAAGCTTTAAGTCCCGGCATAGCCGGAGAATGGCATACCTGGCAGCTTATCTGGTATTTCCGGGCAAAGGCCGGAATGGCATCGGCCTGGTTCCAGGGAATCAGTAGGATTAACAGGAGAGCGGCGGTTATCAGAGGGTGTAGCTTTTTCATGGTTTTCAGTTTTGTCCGGTTACAAAAGAAAGTATTCAGGGCAATATATTAACTGATGTTGAATGTTCGTTCACGGCGATTATTTCCGATTCTTCAGCCGGGACCTTAAGCAGGTCGGCCACTGGTTTTACCAGAAGCTGGTAGTTTAGTACGGCTTTGATTGTCATTTTTCCCGGGGCAGCGTCGTAGGGTATCCTGAAAGTGAATTTTTCGGTCTTTGTCTCCCGGGGGCCTATCCTGTAGTCGGTTCCCAGCGATTTGGTGTTCCATTGCATCATTGTCATCCTGCCTTCGGGATCAAAATAGGGCATGCGGAATATGCGGTTGCCAAAAGGTATGCCGTCGCGCTGCACACCCTTGAAATCAGGCAGCCCCAGCGGAACAGCAAGGTCCTGATAGGCAAGATAATCGCCTGAAATAGTATATTCTTCTCCATCAAAACCCTTCTCATCCACTTTCAGATGATATGAGTTACCCTTTGCATCTACTGCTTCGACATGAAGCCATGCAATACGGTCCTCGACAGAGCCCGACGGGAACTTGTGACCTGTTTTCTGATTGAAAAGAGCGACTGTGAAAATAATTTTCTCACCCGGCTCAGCTTCCCTGATATCAGGTTCTATCCTTAGTTCAATAGTACCTTTGACTTTACCCGGGTCGTGGGCCCCATGAAACAGGTGGAGCCTTGCATCATCATAGGGTTTAGTCATAAGGGCATTCAGATATGGCCCTCCTTTGGGCATATGGCAATCCTGGCACCTGACACCTTCCTTTGCATAGGGCCCTTCCATCCACTCAAGCTGGGTACTCTTAACCCAAACACCATAAGGACTCTGCTCGTTATGACAGTTCCCGCAAAACTCTGTGGTCTTATAAAAATCGCTGGTCACGATCTTGTGAGCCGGAGATTCTACTGCCGGTTCACGAACCGCATATTTTGTCGTACCGGGTTCAGCCACATAACTAAAGTTATATGGCGGATCAGTGGATGCCGCTGTAATAAGATGACAGGCTTCGCACGAAACCGACTCGTTGGCAATACTTTTCTCCGAAGGTCGGGGTGGCGGAAACTCCCTGCCACCCATAAAGGCCAGCGGGGTATGGCATCCGTTGCAGCCATCAACAGCCTCCTTCAGTTCGGGCACTGCAGCAGCATGAGGAACGGCAAGGTCGAAATACTCTATTTCGTCCCAGTGATGAGTATAAGCCTGCGACATCATTGCCTGCGACCATTGCTGATAGGTTCCCGGGTGACATGAACCACACTTACGTGCAGTTTCAAAATCCTTCACATTATATTTGCTCTTCAGGCTTTCCTGCTGACCATCAACTGTTATGGTAACCATCAGAAAGACTGCAAGGGACAGAAAATTTGTGTGATGAAGGACAGCAAGTCTGCTTACTCTTCTTTTCAACATATGCACTTGGTTTAGGTAATCTAAATTAATCATTTTGCAGTTACCAGTCAAGAATATTTTCCCCATAAACTGTTTAAAAAGATGTACATGAAAAATTATCAACCCTACCCTTCAACATTACATGCCCACTCCGGCAACTAAAGATAGTACATAAGAATAAATTAAGTTATATTATTATGAACATTCGTGAATAAAATTATATTTGTAAAAACATCCTGCGCGTTGGGTTGTTTTAATACCAAACCTGTCAGACTTTATGGTCAATCTATTTACTGATATATCGTTCAGAACAGGCAGACTGGTAACAAAGACTTACAGCACATCATTCTCAACTGCAGTACTTCTCCTCGACAGGGAGATACGCAGGGGGATATACAGCATCTATGGTTTCGTAAGGCTTGCCGATGAGATCGTCGATAGTTTTCACGACTTCGACAAGGCCCATCTGCTGTCGAAATTTGAAGACGACTATTATGATGCAGCTTCAAAGGGAATCAGCCTGAATCCTGTATTAAATGCCTTTGTCATCACGGTCAGGAAATACAACATACCCGATGACCTTATCAGATCGTTCCTGCTGAGTATGAAGATAGACCTGGTAAAAAACAACCACAGCACCAGGCAGGAGACCGATGACTATATCTATGGCTCGGCTGAAGTGGTTGGCCTGATGTGTCTTAAGGTTTTCCTTAACGGTGATGATCAAAAATTCGAGGAGCTGAAGAAGCCGGCTGCAAGACTTGGTGCGGCTTTTCAGAAAGTTAACTTCCTCAGGGATATAAAAAGTGATACCCTGGAACTTAACAGGAATTATTTCCATAATCTTACAGGTAAAGTGTTCGATGAGACAACAAAAAAGGAGATAATTGATGAGATAGAAGCTGATTTCGAGTCAGCTTTCGAAGGTATTCCCAGACTACCCGGAAATGCAAGAACCGGGGTATTGCTTGCCTACTACTATTACAGGAGACTGTTACGAAAGATTACATTGACACCTGCCGAAAAACTTCTTGAGACAAGGATCAGGGTAAATGACTTTAATAAAGCCCTGCTTTTTCTTAAGGCCGCTTTGGCATCAAAGCTAAACCTTATATAAAACCAATGTCACCTGACGAGGCCAATATAAATGAACCTCAGGTTATCCTTGTCGACAGGGATGACATTCCTGTTGGAACAGCCGGGAAGATGGAAGCCCACCGGAAGGCTCTTCTGCACAGAGCGGTATCAGTTTTCATAATAACTCCCGCCGGGGAATGGATACTCCAGAGGCGGGCTTTTGACAAGTACCACTCAAAGGGATTATGGACCAATACCTGTTGTACCCACCCTTTGCCGGGAGAACTGTCATCTGACTCTGCCCGCCGCCGTCTCAGGGAAGAAATGGGTATTGATTGTGAACTCAGGAAGATCTTTTCATTTGTCTACAGGGAGAAGCTTGAAAATGACCTTTATGAACATGAATTCGACCATGTCTTCATTGGAGTCTCGGAGAGCAGGCCCGAACCTGACAGATCGGAAGTGGAAGAATGGAAAGCTGTAACCTTTGAGATGCTTGAAAAGGATATCCGGGAGTATCCCGGAGATTATACAGTATGGTTCAAAAAGATTTTCAGGAAGGTCAATGACTTTATTGCAGAAATCAAAACCGGTGAATTATGATAATACTTCTGGTCACATTATCGTTCCTGTTTATGGAATTTGTTGCCTGGTCTAATCACAAGTACGTGATGCACGGTTTCCTATGGTCACTTCACAGGGATCATCACGTGACTGATATAGCAGGCAAGCCTGTGCTTCAGAAAAATGATTTCTTCTTCATAATCTATGCCCTGCCTGCTATTGTTCTTATTATAGCCGGCCTTTCATCCGGGAACCACTATCTTACAGCTGTGGGCGGAGGAATAACTCTGTACGGATTCACATACTTTATGCTTCACGATGTTGTAATCCACAGGCGTCTTCCCATACTAAGGAACTTCAGCAATTCCTATATCAGAGCCCTTGTAAAGGCTCACGAGGGTCATCACAAGCCCTCTAACCTCAATGATTTCAGATGTTACGGGCTTTTAGTATTTCCCCTACGCTACTTTAAATAATCATCCATGTCATTGTACCTGGCACTTCTGCTTGCTTCCTTTTCAATGCCTTTTCTTCTCAGCTTCGACAGGAAGGTAGCCTTCCACAGGCTTTGGAGATATCTCTTCCCGGCGATTGTAATGACTGCATTGTTCTTTATCCCTGCCGACATACTGTTCACCAGACACGGAGTATGGGGATTCAACCCGAGGTATCACATGCATCCTCCTTTAGCCGGACTTCCCCCCGAAGAGTGGCTTTTCTTCCTGGTAATCCCCTATGCCAGTATCTTTATCCATTATGTTTTTATAAGCTATTGCCGTTCCTGCCTATTCTCTGACAGAGTTACAAGGATGCTTACTCTCTTTCTGATATTTGCCCTTGTCATAACTGCTATAGCTTTCATGGACAGGATTTATACTGTCCTCTACTCCCTGCTGGCCGTTATTCTGCTTGTTGCAGCCGTTACATCAGGGGAGAAACTCCTGAATTATTTCTACCTTTCCTTCCTTATTATTCTTATTCCCTTTTTTATAGTCAACGGTGTGCTTACCGGAACTTTCATAGAAGAAGAAGTAGTATGGTACAACAGTGCTGAGATAACCGGGTTAAGACTGATTACAGTTCCTGTTGAAGATGTTATTTACGGATTCTGCATGATCCTTTTAACCCTTCTTATTATGAATTGGTTAAGAAAACGTTTCCCCGAAATGAAATCCTGATGATGATGAAGCCTTTATCACCGAAGAAATTCCTTCAGAGGAATGAAAGTATTGTCAGGCTTGCCCTGGTGATATTTTTCGGAGTAGGCCTTGCCGGATTCGCAATACCTGCTACAAGGGCATTATTTTCAGGTCTGACTCCGGTTGCCCTTATTCTGAGTTTACTTACCCTGTTTGCCTTTCATCATTCAACAGGTGGGTTAAGAAATCCGTCAATGTTTTTGGCAATAGTTCTGGCAGGCTTTTTAATTGAAGTTGCAGGTATAAGAACAGGCATCATCTTCGGTGAGTATTCATATGGCAATGGACTTGGGCCTCAGCTTCTTAAGGTTCCCGTTCTTATCGGATTCAACTGGCTTATGATGGTTTATTCGACCCGTATCGTCGCTGCCGGTATATTTGCTTCTCCTTCACTAAGGATTATCACAGCTTCCCTGCTTATGGTGTTTTACGACATTGTTCTTGAACAGGTCGCACCCAATCTTGGCATGTGGCAGTTCTCTGGAGGAAACCCTCCTGTGAGAAATTATGTTTCATGGTTTGCACTTTCAATTCTTTTTCACTCGCTGCTTACACTTTCCGGGACCAGGTATTATAACCGCATTGCCCCTTTCGTATTCTTCCTCCAGTTCCTTTTCTTCATTGCGCTATTTTTTATCCTCACCCTCGTTAAATGAAGACCGGAGCTACACATAACCCGTTCATCTATCAGTTCCTCAGATTATATACTATCTGGAAGATAAAAAGAAATTTTACAAGGGTCGAAATCCTTGGTGAGGTCACACATCACGATCTGCCCGTTCTCATTATCTGCAACCACATAAGCTGGTGGGATGGCTTCTGGGTAAACTATATAAACATGAAGATCTTTCATCGTCGCTTCTGGTTCATGATGGCCGAAGAACAGCTTGAGAAGAACAGATTCTTCAATAAAACAGGAGGCTTCCCTGTAAGAAAAGGATCGAGAAACATCATAGCTTCCCTCAGATACGCCTCAGAGTTGCTTAAAGATAAAGGAAATCTCCTCCTCATCTTCCCGCAGGGGATGATAAGGTCACTGTACGACAGTGAGATCAGATTTGAAAAGGGAATTGAATATATTATCAGGCACACTTCAAATGAGATAAGGATAGTTTTTCTTGTGTGCCTGCCCGATTATCTCTCCAACCCCAAACCGGTCCTTTATGCCTACCTGAAGGAATACAATGCCG
>JAVEZD010000028.1:13620-17755 GCA_034003165.1 Bacteroidales bacterium
AGATGCCGTATGTACTCAGGCTTCAGCGATGCAGTTGATGGCTTTTCAAAAAACGTCACCGCCTTCTTCGGCAATTCATTCATCCTTGCCATATTGTTCTGGCTGGTGACAGGACTGGGATTCATCCCTGTTATGCTTGCCTGCCCGGGTCATATCCTTTTTTTATATCTGGCAATGGTAGTTGTTACCAGGATTTTTATTTCCCTTGCCAGCCGGCAGAATATACTCCTCAACCTTCTTTTTATGATACCTTTGCAGGTATCTCTCGGGTTTATAATTTACAAAGCATTTTTTAACAATTACTTTGGAACTTTTGAATGGAAAGGAAGAAAAACATACTGATACTGGGCCTGTTTCTTTTAACAGGGATTGTTGCACCTGCAGGCGTAGCCGCAGAAAAACAGGAGATATACAGGGCCTATGTAAGCAACCGGATGGAGTTATGGAAAAAGGTTATTGACGCTATGGAGGCTCAGAAGCCTGCCGACAATGATAAGCTTGCCGAACTTGTCAACTACCAGTATGGATACATAGGATACTGCATAGGTTTTAAGTTGCGGGATGAAGCAAAGAAATACCTTGCACTTGCCGAAAAAAACATTGACATACTCGAAAGCAGGAATCACGACAAGTCAGAGGTCAATGCATACAGATGTGCATTTTACGGATTCAGGATCGGTTTGAACAAGCTCTCAGCCCCTGTGAACGGTCTCAAAAGTATTGATCATGCAAAAAAGGCTATTGAACTGGACCCTGATAACTACTTTGCCTGGATACAGTACGGCAACATCCAGTTTTACATGCCCTCTACCTTCGGAGGGTCAAAGCAGGAAGGAATAGGCTATTTCCTTAAAGCAAGGAAGATGATTGAGAAAGACAGGGCCGGCCTGAAGGATAACTGGAATTACCTGAGCCTTCTTGTAATAATAGGACAGTCATATACCTATACCGGAGAACTGGAATCAGCCAGAGCCATATATGAAGAGATAATGCGTATAGAACCGGGGTTCCTCTATGTCAGGGATGAACTTCTGCCGGAGCTTTTAAATAAAATGAAAAACTGAGATATGGAACAGAAAAGTGTGCTTATAACGGGTGCGGGACTGGCAGGTCTGGCAACTGCATTGAGACTGGCAAAAAAAGGTTACAAGGTTGTGATCCTCGAGAAAAACAGTCAGGCCGGGGGCAGGCTTAACCAGCTTAAAAAAGACGGCTTTACCTTCGATACAGGACCGAGCTTTTTCAGTATGTCGTTTGAGTTTACTGACTTTGCACGTGACTGCGGCATTGAACTTCCTTTCAGGTATTTTGAACTCGATCCTCTTTATACTGTCAACTTCAGGAAAAGCGGAACAACTTATTTTCTTTATAAGGATATTGCCAGGCTGGCGGCTCAGTTTTCTGAAAAGGAACCCGGCTTTGAAAAAGGCATAAGAAGATACCTTGAAAAAAGCGGCCGGCTTTTTCATGATACTGTTGATGTGGTTATAAAAAGCAACTACGACTCCATACTGCATTACCTGCTTACCCTGTCGAGGGTTAACCCCATACATCTGCCCGTAATGTTCCGAAGCTTCTGGCAGCAGGTGTCGCGTTATGTAAGCACTGACGAAGCCCGTGAGATCATTTCACTGGTTGCCTTTTTTCTTGGAAGAACCCCTTTCGATACAAAGGGTGTCTATACTCTTCTCTCCTATACCGAATTCATACACGATGGATACTTCAATGTTGAAGGAGGTATGTACAGGATCGTTGAGGGATTGGTGAGGGAACTCGAAAAGGAGAACATAAGCATTGAATACAATACAACCATCACCGGCTTTATTGCTGAAGGCAACAGGCTGAAATACCTTGTCGACTCAACAGGAAAAAAATGGGGCGCCGATATCTTCCTTATAAATGCTGATGCCGCCGTGTTCAGGGGACAGATCTTTAAAAGACCCGCCTTTTCTGTTGAACGGCTCGATAAAAAAGAATGGACCATGGGTTCGCTTACCATCTATCTCGGACTCGACTGTAAACTCCCGGATGTTCACCACCATAACTATTTCCTTGGAGACAACTACCGCGATTATGCCGACAGGGTTTTCAGTAATCCTGAAGTGCTTGAGAAACCTTATTACTACGTAAACGTTCTTTCAAGGTCAAACCCCGGCTGTGCCCCGGAAGGCTGTGAAAGCCTTTTCTTTGTAGTTCCGGTTCCCGACCTGAGGTTCAAAAAAGACTGGTCCGACAGGGATGAGATAACAGACAGCATAATCGATGATTTCTCAGCAAGAAGCGGAAAAAACATCAGGCCCCATATCGTTTCCCGCACCGTTTATACACCTGTGGACTGGCAGGATCAGTATAACCTCCACAGGGGTAGCGGACTGGGACTTTCGCATAAGATGCTTCAGATAGGAGGGTTCCGGCCCGCCAATTTTGATGAGGAATTCAGAAACGTATTCTATGCCGGGGCTTCAACCATTCCCGGCACGGGACTGCCAATGGTGCTCATAAGTTCAAAGCTGGCTGTTGAGAGAATAGAGAAATACAGTCCGCCCTCGGTTTAACCCGAAAAAAATGCCGGAAGGGAGTATGAAGATTAATGTATTCTGGTTCAGAAGAGATCTCAGGCTGCATGATAATACAGCTCTTGACAAAGCCTTGAGTGCCGGCCTTCCGGTTCTCCCGGTCTTTATCTTTGATACAGCCATTACAGATGATCTCAGCCGTGATGACCCCAGACTTAATTTTATTTACGATACCCTTTCGTCCCTTAATAAAGAGCTGCTTCTCTCCGGCGGATCTATCCTTGTAATGAAGGGCAACCCCCTGGCCATACTTGAGAAACTGGCTTCGGAATACATGATTGAAAACGTTTTTATAAATAAGGACTATGAACCGTATGCCATCGACAGGGACGAAAAAGCAAAGACCCTTCTGGCCTCACATGGAATTGCTCTCCGTCCCTTCAGCGATCAGGTTATTTTCGGTGAAGATGAGGTAGTGAAGGATGACGGGAAACCGTATTCAGTCTTTACCCCGTATAAAAACCGCTGGCTGCGTAGGTTTCAGGAAATCACTCTGGCTCCTGCTCAGGTACCTTCCGGCGTGAAAGCTAATTATTTCTCCACTGGCAAAACATTTCCTGAGAAAGAACAGATTGGGATTCATCAGTCGCAGATCGGGGTACGTGACTTCGACCTGTCTGTCATTCCTGATTACGACAAATTCCGCGATCTGCCGGCAGAGGACCGGACAAGTTTTCTGTCGCCACATCTCCGTTTTGGAACTGTTAGCATCAGGGAGATTGTATCCAGGGCTTTCCGTGAGAATATGGTCTTTCTGAATGAACTTATATGGCGCGAGTTCTTCATGCAGATACTGTTTCACTATCCGGGTGTTGTGACAGGCAATTTCAAGCCTGCCTTTGATCATATACCATGGCGAAACAACCCCGCTGAATTTGAACGATGGTGCAACGGGGAAACAGGCTATCCCATTGTTGACGCCGGAATGCGCCAGCTCAATTCCACAGGCTTCATGCACAACAGGGTAAGGATGATAACCGCCGGTTTCCTATGCAAACACCTGCTTATAGACTGGCGTTGGGGCGAAGCTTATTTCGCAGGGAAGCTGCTTGACTACGAGCTGTCGTCCAACAACGGGAACTGGCAATGGGCAGCAGGGACAGGCTGTGATGCCGCTCCATGGTTCAGAATATTCAATCCCGCAACCCAGCAGAAGAAATTCGATGCCAAAGGAATTTATGTCAGGAAATGGGTTCCTGAATATGGTTTGCCCGGATATCCTGCCCCTATGGTCGATCATGATACTGCCAGGCGCAGGGCTATTGAGACCTATGGCAATGCCATGAAACGCTGACCGGCCGGCTTCGGTGGAAAATCAGGGCTCTGAATCTGGTCAACAACACTGATCTGCTTTGATTCAAAGAAATATATTAACTTTAAGTCTAAAACAAGAAATATGAAAAGGCCAGCCTGCTACATTTTTACCTTTATCTGCCTTTCACTACCCCTGTTATTTTTCTTACTTCCCTCCTGTGAAAAGGGAAGCACAGATACACGCTACCGTGGTACATGGATTAGCAATGACACCATCCTTGCTGATCAGACTTCATATATAACAA
>JAVEZD010000028.1:18471-21461 GCA_034003165.1 Bacteroidales bacterium
TCATTTTCAGATCTCGCTTAGTATGACAAAAGATACAGACAAACAATAATACCCAATTGCAAACAACAAATTTAACACAGACAGAAATGAAAAAAACAAAATTCCTTACCCTTTCACTAATCATGCTTGCATGCACTGCAGGTGTGTTTGCGCAGGCTAATGCAACTGCAACAGCAACAGCTGTTATCCTTACTCCTCTTTCAATCACCACTCAGACCAACATGGATTTTGGTGATATAGTTGCCGGTGCCGGAGGAGACGTGGTACTTAATCCACAGACTTCCGCAAGATCAACCACAGGTCCTGCTGTATTCGGAACTTTTAGCCTTGCTACATTCAATGTAACAGGTAACAACGACGGGGTGCTCACCATCTCACTGCCTGCCGATCACACCATTACCAGGCTGACAGGAACCGAGACCATGATTATTGATGCCTTTTCATCCTTCCCTTCAGGGACAATCACACTGTCAGCCGTCGGAGCCGGAACATTGAATGTTGGAGCCACTCTTAACGTTGGAGCAGCCCAGGTACCCGGAACTTATGAGAATGCCGCAGGGTTTACGGTAACCGTCAACTATCAGTAGAAATCGCCTGTTGAATAAAACACCGGAATTAACTATGGCAGGGGTTAAGAAAATACTATCCGGCCTTATAATTCTTTTTATTGCAGCCGTGATGCCGGCATATGGCCAGGGAATGCCTCAGGTAGGGGCAACCGGTCATATTGTTGCCGAGATCATTCCGGTTTTTACTGCAAGTGAGACATCGCAGCTTAATTTTGGCCGGTTTGCACCGGGTCCGGCGGGAGGTCAGATTACCGTCACTCCCGACAACGGCATCTCGGTGCTTGGAACCCTTTACCGTGGTACGGGAACCCATAATGCTGCAAGTTTCCATGTAAGCGGTGAAGTTGACGCTGCATTTTCAATCACTCTGCCTGAAGATCCTGTGGTACTGACCCATATGCAAAGTGCAAAGACCATGGTTGTGAGCAACTGGATGTCGGATCCTTTGCCGGGACCAGGAGCGGGAATGCTTCAGAACGGATTTCAGATAGTCAATGTGGGCGCCACTCTTAATGTCGGTAATCTTCATGATAATCCCGTGGGGATCTATACCGGAACCTATTCTATTACTTTTGATTTCAACTAAGCGACTTTAAATTAAAAATGTCAGATATAAAAACAGGGAACACAGACTTAATTAATCGTTCCGGGCTGGCAAGGATTATAACGATCTGCATGGGGATATTTTTCCTCATGCAGATTCTATTCCCGGTATCCCTGAAAGCGCAGGGAGATCTTCTGATTACACCCCGAAGGGTGGTCTTTGACGGGTCAAAACGTTCTGTAGACCTGAACCTTGCAAATATAGGAAAGGATTCAGCTACCTATGCTATATCCATTATCCAGATGAGAATGAAGGATGACGGTGGCTTTGAGACTATTACGGAACCTGATCCCGGCCAACGTTTTGCCGACCGCTATGTCCGTTTTTTCCCACGTTCCGTAACCCTTGCTCCCAACGAGTCGCAGGTTGTAAAAATTCAACTTCAAAGGAACAGCGAACTATCAGACGGGGAGTACAGGTCACATATGTATTTCAGATCTGTTCCGCGTCTTAACCCTCTGGGGACAGAAGAGATAAGGATTGATTCGTCAAATATTGCAATAAGACTTACTCCTATTTTTGGTATAACAATTCCTGTTATAATCAGGTCGGGTCAGCAATCTTACAAAATCACTGTAACGGATCTGGAACTGGGATACCGCAATGATACCATCCCCAGTCTTGGCATGACACTTAACCGTTCAGGCAATATCTCGGTCTATGGTGATATTCTTGCAGAGCACATATCTCCCACAGGCAAGGTTACCCGCCTGGGTATAGCAAGTGGTGTGGCAGTATATACTCCAAACTCCTCCAGGAAATTCCAGCTCAACCTAAACGGTGAGGCTGATTTGAAATCGGGCCGGATAAGGGTCAGCTACTCTGCTCCTTCAGATGTCAGGCCCGAACAATATGCTGAAGCGTTCCTGGTATTGCAGTAACATTTTTTTAAGTCCATAACCCCAGTGGTTTTTAGCTTGTTATAATGAAAAAGAGAGCCTTTACTTTCAAGACTATGTTCCTGATGGTGGCTCTTTTTGTCTTTTTATCCGGCGCAAGTGCCCAAACCAGGTATGCCGTAACAGACGGAAACTGGAATTCCACCTCCACCTGGGCCACTTCTCCGGGAGGTTCTCCCGGTGCTTCAGTCCCATCCTCCACATCCACCGTTTACATCATGGCCGGTATTGATGTGACTGTAACTGCAGATGCAACATGTGCCTCAGTAACCTTTCCTGATGACAATGCCACTATTACTGTTAACACCGGAGTTACACTTACAGTAAACGGAAGTATTACACTTAACAACCTTACTAACAGGAGTAACGACTGCGAGATAAACGGCGGTGGCTCAATGTACTGTGCTTCACTAAATGTAGGATCTGATGCTAATCCCAGTTCAAATACAACCTACACCCACACTTTCTATTCAGCAATTGATGAGCTTGTTATAAGTGGCTCACTTAACATTAATTCCTGTATTGGTAATAGTAACAGACGTCGTGGTAACGGATCCTTTTACTTAAATGAAGGAAGAGTCTCTGTTGGAAACGCGCTTGTAACAGACAACGAGAACGGGGTTAACAACTCTACCTTTTCAATGGGCCAGTCACCAGCCAATGGTACCCTGGTATTGTACGGAGCTTCACCTTTCAGCCTTTCGGGTAGAGGCACCAGTGACATTATTGTTGATGGAAGCGGCTCAACAGTGATCTATGCCCGTTCAGGTGCACAGAATGTTCAGGCACTTACCTACACAAATCTTGTTATCGACGGGGGAAACACCAAGACCATTCTTAATGATGTAATAATAAACAGCAATCTCGACCTGGCAAACGGAAACCTCAGTCTCGGATCAGGGTCATACGACATCACCC
>JAVEZD010000029.1:0-20902 GCA_034003165.1 Bacteroidales bacterium
ATCGTAGACACGACTGCAGGCTTCACAGGTTTTGAGATGTGCCTCAACCAGTGTTTTCATATCCGGGGTCAACTTTCCCTCGTGATATGCATCCAGATTTTCGTGGC
This sequence comes from Bacteroidales bacterium, assembly GCA_034003165.1. Taxonomy (GTDB): domain Bacteria; phylum Bacteroidota; class Bacteroidia; order Bacteroidales; family VadinHA17; genus LD21. The sequence continues at coordinate 108 of JAVEZD010000029.1, forward strand.
ATAGTTTGCAATTCATTTTAGTGGTTTTAATGGTTAGAAACAAAACTTTTATTTTTCCTACGCTTATATCAGCTTTTTTTTATCACCTGCCGACAGCCGTTCCCTTAGATTTTTCTTTGCACGCTGTAGCAGAGCCTCAACAGCTCCTATTGACAGGTTCATTATTTCCGAAATTTCCTTTTGTGAAAGGTCCTCATATTTACTAAGGATTATTGCCGTACGCTGATTTGCAGGCAGGGAATCGAGAGCCCTCTGCAGCCAGAGAGAATGTTCACGTTCTATCAGAATCTTTTCAGGATCATCTGTCAGGGAAAAGACCGGATTTTTCTCTGCTGATTTCTCTCCTGAGAAGAGTGATTCCAGTCGTTCAAAAAGGGATATCCCGGAGTGTTTTCGCTTGAAGTTAAGTGAAGCATTTACGGCAATTCTGTAGATCCAGGTAGGGAAGGAGGATTTACCTTTGAACCCTGCCAGAGATTGAAAGGCTCTTAAAAATACCTCCTGGGTAAGATCTTCGGCATCCTCCCTGTTGTGGACAAAACCCATGCAGGTCCTGAAGACCATCTGTGAATACCTGTCAACAAGGGTTCCGAATTTTTCCCTGTCGCCCTGAAGTATAAGTTCTATGAGTTCGTTATCATTCATTCAGCCAGTCTTATCAGATAGTCAGCCACTAATTGTTAAATGTGTAATAAACATTTCTGGCAGTGACAGGTTCATTAACCGGTTATTATACTTAGCCTAAGGCAGAATAAAACATGATTACCCGGGTAGTCAGGGTATAAAGTTAAAGGTTTTATATAAGTTAAAATCAGAATACAAGTCCACTGAGCCATCCCCATATCACATATCTGAGGAACTTACCTGCAAGCATAGCGATAGCTGTTATGGGAATATTTGAGCGCAGAAGGCCAAGTCCGACAGCAAAGACATCACCGACTCCGGGCAACCATGAGAGAAAGGCGAACAGGGCTCCCCGTTTGTAAAGACGGTGGTGCCATTTATCCAATGTCCCGCGTTTTATCCTGAGGTATTTTTCAATCCATTCCCATTTCCCGAGATATCCAATGGTATAGCTGCTCATTCCTCCAAGCCAGTTGCCGGCAGTTGATACAAGTACAGCCGGAAGGGGATCCGTACCGCCGGCAATAAGAAGGGTAAGAAGGGCCTCAGAGCTGAACGGTACTACTGTAGCTGCCAGGAAACTGGCAAGAAACAAACCCCATAGGCCGTATTCAATCAATCCTTCAGTCAATAGTCGTTGTTTTTCAGGATGCGAACTTAAAGAAAATAAATGAAATGGATAAAATGAAACAACAGGCATACACCTGAAGGTATTAACCGCTGAATGGCCGGAATACTATACTCTTTTACTCATGAATGGCTTCCTGCGACAGCGATTATAACGAAATCATGCTGTTTTATTATTTATTTATGGCTCCCCGCAAAATCTTAACAAAGTATTTATAAAAGAATTTCCAATTTTGACAGACTAAAAAAAGAATCCGGAAGTCAGATATAAATTTGTAAAAAAGCATTATGGTGAAAAGGAACGGAATCAGATCCCGGAGCTATCTTAAGTCAGACCTATTTCAATATTTCCTTGCGATATTTGTTATAGCCCTTACTATATTTATCTGTCTTCCCCTGGCAAGTTCAGAGAGTTATCACATCGTCTCCCTGATACTACTGTTCATAGTGGCGCTGCTGGCTGTTTTTATGAGTATCGGACCTGTTTTGCTTGCCTCAACCTTAAGTGCAATAGGCTGGAATTATTTCTTTATTCCACCCTACCATACTTTCAATATTGACAGGACAGAGGACAGGCTGATGTTTGGATCCTTTTTTATTATAGCGCTTCTTAATGGAATACTTACCAACAGAATCAGGCGTCAGGAACAGAAGGTCCGTGAACGGGAAGATCAGACGAATGCTTTGTTTCATCTTACCGGAGAACTATCGAAGGCCAGCGGAAAGGAAAAGGTACTGGAAGTGGCAGGTAAGGTATTCAGTGATCATTTTGGTAATGCACCCCTTTTCCTGTTGCAGGACGGAAGCAACAAAATAGTATTGCCATCTGAAGATGATGAAGAAGGTATAAAAGCAGGTTTTGATCCTGATATTGCATTATGGGTTTTTTTAAACGGGGAGAAAGCAGGGAGATTTACAGGGTTACATGAAGAATCAGAACTTACTTATTTCCCGCTTACCGGGACAAGGCTTAATCCGGGAGTAATAGTTTTCAGACTTGAACGGCATGTTTATGGCAGGAAAGATGATTTCTGGAGAACTTATTTTACTCAGGTAAGCAATGCCCTTGAGAGGGAATTTCTTGGAGAGCTGGCTCTTAAAGCCCGGATCCTTGATGAGTCGGATAAACTATATAAAACACTGTTTAATCTTATTTCTCATGAGTTCAGGATACCAATAGCTACCATCATGGGAGCTTCCGATACTCTGCTTGCTCCCTATACGTCGGAGGTTAACAGGATGGAACTATATAACGAGATTCTTAAAGCATCAGCCCGTCTTAACCATCTCATTGAAAATCTGTTGAATATGTCGCGACTGGAAAGCGGGAAGTTGTCGCTCCGTACTGACTGGTGCGACATTAATGATTTAATCAACAGGGTTTCTCATAACCTTAAACAGGAATTGGAGCCATTTAAACTTATAATAGTTGTTCCTGATGACTTTCCCTTTGTCAGGCTTGATTTTGGCCTCATGGAGCGGGTTCTTTATAATCTGCTTCTTAATTCATGCCGTTATTCTCCTCCTTCATCGGAAATAAAGATTGAGGCTGATTACGGGAACGGAAACGTTATCCTGAAGATTTCTGATCAGGGACCGGGTTTTCCTGCTGACTCATTGCAAAAGCTCTTTGACAAATTTTTCAGAGTGGATGAGTTAAAATCAGGAGGACTTGGACTTGGCCTTTCGATAGTCAGGGGAATTGTTGAATCGCATAAAGGAACTGTTATAGCTGAGAACGGGGAGCCTGGGGGTGCTGTATTTACTATTACCATACCATCTGAAGTGCCTGATATGGATGAAATAAAACTGGAGCAATGAACGAGAATGAAGTAATTCTGATTATTGATGACGAGGTACAGATACGCCGTTTGCTTGAGATAACACTCAATGCCAACAATTACCGGACTTTCTTCGCATCAAATGGGAAAGATGGAATGATCGCTGCTGCAACATTCAACCCCATGCTTGTAATACTTGATCTTGGTCTGCCTGATATCGATGGACAGGAGTTGCTTAAAAAATTAAGGGAATGGTTTTCCAAACCGGTTATTGTACTTTCAGTGCGCGACTCGGAGGATGATATAATAATGGCATTGGATAACGGTGCCAATGACTATCTTACCAAGCCTTTCCGAAGCGGTGAGCTTCTTGCGAGGATACGTGCCGCCATCAGACTTAACCAGGAAAAGGAAGATGATCCTTTACCTGAGTTCGGAGCTCTGAGCATTGATATGATAAATCATGTTGTCCGGAAAGAAGGAGATATAATAAAGCTTACTTCAACCGAGTTTTCACTCCTTTCCCTTCTGGCAAGAAATCATGGCAGGGTCCTTACCCATCAATATATACTGAAGGAGATATGGGGTCATGGTTACACCGATAAGACCCAGTATCTGCGTGTTTTTGTGGCTCAGCTGAGAAAAAAGATCGAAGATAATCCTTCAAGCCCTTTACTGCTGGTAACCGAATCAGGAATAGGATACAGGTTTGGGAAATAGGCATTTGCCTTTTCTCTTCTGCTTACCTGAGTGAGCATTATATTAAATTCCAGCGGGACCGGTTCTTTTATAAAATCTTTATACCGCAGGTCCCATTTTTTACTAAAAGAATATAAGTATTGATGTACTTTTTACCCGCCGGAATCGCCGGAAAAAGGGTAAGATGAAATTAATAAATTCCCGGATTATTTTCATGATAATGAGCACTATAGTGCTCATCGAGACCATTGCATTTATTCCCTGTATTGCAGTAGCTCTTTTCTACGGAGAAAGCATCATTCCTTTTCTTCTGTCGGCAGTGACCACCGGATCAATTTATTTTTTGTTCAGATTACGGGGAAGGAATTCACAGTTTCAGCAGATAAGTAACAGGGACACATTTCTGATTGTCACCCTTTCATGGATGGTGTTTTCCCTGGCAGGTTCCTTACCTTATCTGTTCAGCAATACTATCCCTTCTTTTGTAGATGCCTTTTTTGAATCCGCATCCGGCTTCACCACTACAGGTGCTTCAATACTCCAGGAGGTTGAAAGTCTTCCCTATTCGGTTCTGTTCTGGCGGAGTCTTACCCACTGGATAGGTGGAATAGGAATAATAGTACTTGTAATAATTATTCTTCCCTCACTGCATGTAAGCGGATACCATCTCTTCAGCCTTGAGTCGTCACTTAAGGAAAAGATACACCCAAAAGCAAGAGGAGTCGGATTCAGGATAATGATCATTTATATCACTCTTACTTTAATAGAAACCTTTCTTTTATACCTCGGTGATATGTCGCTTTTCGACAGTATCTGTCATGCATTCGGAACTGTTGCAACAGGTGGTTTCTCGACAAAAAATACAAGCCTGATGTACTTTTCGGTATACAGTCAGTATGTTGTTATGATATTCATGTTTCTGTCAGGAATAAGCCAGGTGGTTTATTACTATCTGGTTAAGATGAACTTCAGAAAGGTAAAACATAATGAAGAATTCTGGTTTTATCTGGCTACTGTCATCATTTCAGGAACCCTTGCCTTATGTCTGTTACTTGTCAAAACCACCAAACCGTTTGAAGAGGCATTCAGAGAGGGTTTTTTTCAGGTCATATCAGTTATTTCATGTACCGGCTTTGCAACAGCCGATTACTTATTATGGCCCGCGGCAGGCATTACACTTATCTTTCTTCTTATGTTCTCGGGTGGAAGCACGGGATCTACGAGCGGTGGAATTAAACTGGCCAGGCATCTTATCTTTTTAAAAAATGTTAAGAGAACCCTTCTTCGTGTCAGTCACCCCAACGCAGTGGTTACTGTTAAGCTCAATGGTAAAAGCCTGGATGAACGAACCAATATCTCAGTTATTTCTTTCATAGTGTTGTATTTCTTTATTTTTATAACCGGAACAGCAGTAATGGCTGTCAGCGGGTCAGATCTGATTACTTCAGCCTCATCGGTTGCTACCTGCCTTGCGGGAATCGGTCCCGGATTGGGCTCTGTGGGACCAATGAGTAACTTTTCAGCACTTAACGACTTTAGTAAAATGGCACTTAGCTTTATAATGATATTAGGAAGGCTTGAGATAATACCTGTGTTTATTTTGTTTTCACGATCGTTCTGGAAACTGTAAGACCCGTTCCGGAATACAGTATTTTCTTTTTTGAGGATCTGATTTAAATAAGATTCAGGTTGGCTGACAAAAACTCATTAGTCGGGCCGGCTTTAGAAAATTCTTTAAATTTGTTATATTAACAATCCGGGAAAATAATTATGAAACCTGTAAAATTCATTGTCCTTGTGCTTATGGTCATTACTCTGCAATACTGCACAGGCGATCAGAAGGGCTTTACAATATATACAATCGGAGATTCGACGATGGCCGATAAAGGACCCGGGGTTTTTCCTGAAAAGGGATGGTGCCAGGATCTGGCCGTATATTTTGTCCCCGGTGTGAAGGTGATAAATCATGCTGTGAACGGGAGGAGCACAAAAAGTTTTATTGATGAGGGCCGCTGGCAGACTGTCCTCGACAGCCTGATGCCCGGAGACTATGTCTTTATCCAGTTCGGGCATAATGATGAAAAAGACTATGATACAACACGATACACAACTCCTTTCGGAACCTATAGGGACAATCTTGTCAGGTTTGTAAATGAGACACGTGCGAAGGGAGCAAACCCCGTCCTTTTCACTCCCATTATTCGCCGCAATTTCAACGACGATGGCATCCTTGTTCCGACCCATGGTGACTATCCTGCAGCTGTCAGGATGGTAGCAGACAGTCTGGATGTCGCTTTCATAGATCATGAAAGGCTGACTCAGGAATGGGTTGTTTCACTTGGGGATGAAGCATCCAGGGAATACTACCTGTGGACCGCTCCCGATGACCGTTACCCTGAAGGCCGCCAGGATAATACGCATCTGTCGCTGAAGGGAGCTGATGCTGTTGCCAGGCTTGCACTTGGTGAAGCCATTGACAGGCAGCTTCCCTTTGCCGGAAGTATTAATAAGGAAAAAATCTGAAAGGGCTGGCCGTAAACTTTTACCCTTCTATAAAGGGCTTAGCGGAATCTCAAAAATCATCATTGCCCCATCCCCTGTGTAATAAACAGGTTGTATATACACCGGGCTTCCAGCTTCGCTGCGTTGGTTCATTGCTTCTCTCGTAAGCAGGGTAAAGGAAGAAAGTCAATAAGGTTCCATGCAGGATTCCCGGTATAAATATTAAAAAATTATAAATGTCTTATTTCTTCAGAAAACTTATCTGAAATGGATTACTTTGCAGGATATCTCAGACAAGGATGGATAAATCCGCAGACAGATCAGTTGGAAAAGCAGGTAACCGGAACGGGTTGTTCAGTATACTGTGGCCCTACAGGCTGATGGTTTCTGTTCTTGTGATACTGGCCCTTGGGGGAAGCAGTATCAACCTCATCATTCCCGGTATCATATCACGGGGCATTGATGCCTTTACAGCGGGTAACTTTAATGCCATGAGGATAATAGCTGAATTTGCAGCAGCAGCAGCAGGCATTTTTATCTTTACCTTCCTTCAGGGAGTGTTGCAGACAGTAACTGCCGAAAGAGTGGCGCGGGAACTAAGGGAAAAAATAGCCGGGAAACTTTCAAATCAAACCTGGTCCTTTATTCTCGACTCAAATCCATCAAAACTCCTGACAATAATAACCTCCGACATGGATTCGGTTAAGATGTTCGTGTCACAGGCTTTTGTCAATATAGTGTCATCGCTTTTCGTAATAGCCGGCGCCGCCATACTGCTGCTTCTCATAAACTGGAAACTTGCCCTTATGGTTCTTCTTATAGTACCCCTGATAGCCGGGTCTTTCTATATTGTGTTCAGGAAGGTGAGGGTAATTTTCAGGAAGAGCAGGGAGGTCATTGATGCTCTCAACAGGATTATAAATGAGAGTATTCTTGGTGCCGCCCTTATAAGGGTGCTTAATTCGCAGCAGCAGGAGAGCCTTAAGTTCCTTGAAAAGAACATGGAATCGCGCGACCTGGGATTGTCGATAGTAAAACTCTTTTCGGTACTTATCCCTGTCATAATGTTTGTTTCAAATATGGCTGCGGTAGTCATACTTGCCATGGGAGGTCATTATGTGGTGGCGGGAACACTGAGCCTTGGTAATTTTGCCGCATTTAACAGCTATCTGATGATGCTTATCTACCCGGTTATGATGATCGGATTTATGAGTAATATAATTGCCTCGGCTACTGCATCATACAGCAGGATTAAAAAGGTTATGGACGAACCGCCACCAAAGGAGAACGGGACTGTCATATCAGATCTCACAGGTCATATTTCGGTCAGGAATGTTAATCTGAGCTATGGTGGTAAGCCGGTCCTTAAAGATGTCTCATTTGAAATTAAGCCAGGAAGTAAATGTGCAATAATTGGTCCCACGGCAGCCGGCAAAAGTCAGCTTCTCTACCTGCTGGCAAATCTCATCTCTCCCGATTCGGGCAGTATTGAATTTGATGGTATCGCCGCAGAACAGTATTCGGGTGAGGTCTTCCACAGGCAGACGGGCTTTGTTTTTCAGGACAGTGTTATCTTTAACCTGAGTCTCAGGGAGAATATTGCATTCAACGATTCGGTAACCGGAGAGGGTCTTGAAAAAGCAATTGAGACGGCAGGGCTGAATGACTTTATTGACACTCTTCCCGGGAAACTCGAAACAATAGTGTCGGAAAGAGGTACAAGCCTGTCAGGCGGACAGAAGCAAAGGATAATGCTGGCCAGGGCGCTGGCCCTGAATCCGCGGATACTACTTCTGGATGATTTTACGTCGAGAGTCGACAGGAAGACTGAAGACAGGATAATGTGCAACATTATGAATAACTATCCCGGTATGACTTTACTGTCGGTTACACAGAAAATTTCCCCCGTAAGGCATTTCGATCAGCTTATTCTGCTAATGGAAGGCGAGATAATAGCCAAAGGGCAACATAAGGATTTGCTTGTAAGTTCACCTGAATACAACCAGATTTACGGTTCACAAAGGAGTACACATCATTATGAAGTATAACCTTAGCCACGAACCTGATGAACCCGGGAAGAAACTCCCGGTAATTGCATCGCTCAGGAAGCTGATAACAATCATCAGCAATGAGCGTCGCAATCTCACCGTGGCTTTTGCCGCCATCTTTCTGAATGCCGGATTAAGCCTGCTGGGTCCGTATCTTGTAGGCTACACAATTGATACATATGTAGTGACCAGGAACCTGAACGGGGTCCTTCTTTTTTCAGGCATCCTTATTCTCATATATGTCATCGCTTTTGCAGTCAACTATGCCCAGATGAGAATGATGGGAGGGATAGGACAAAGGATGCTCTTCAGCCTCCGGAACTCTGTATTCAACAAGCTTCAGGAGCTGCCTCTCGATTTCTTTAACCAGAATAAGTCAGGGGACCTTATTTCACGAATCAACAACGATACCGATAAGGTCAACCAGTTTTTTTCGCAGTCATTGATGCAGTTTATAGGAAGCCTTTTTACCATGACAGGTGCCGGCATCCTTCTTCTTGCCATAAACCTGCCGCTTGGCCTTGCTGCACTTTCACCCGCCATCCTCCTCTGGATCTTTACCAGGGTTGTTTCTCCCTGGATAAGGAAACGAAACGATTTAAGCCTTAGAACCCTGGGAGACCTTTCAGCTGAAGTGCAGGAAAGCCTTACGAACTTCAGGGTTGTGGCTGCGTTTGATCGCCGCGATTATTTCAGACGGCATTTTGCTGAGGTGAACAATGCCAACTATAAACGTTCGGTTGATGCCGGGATAGCCAATAACCTTCTCACCCCGGTTTATACCTTTGCTGCACATATTGGTCAGCTGATAGTACTTTCACTGGGAATCTGGCTTATTTTGAAGGGTCACTTTACTGTCGGACTGCTTATCAGTTTCCTTGCCTATATTACTAATTTCTATAATCCGCTGAGGCAGATGGCTGCCCTGTGGGCCAACTTCCAGCTTGCACTGGCAGCATGGGACAGGATATCCCTTCTTCTTTCGCTTGAAAGCAATCTTAAAGTGACCGGAGATACAGCTAAAAAAGACGGTAGTCCTTTCATAAGCTTCGGAAATGTATCATTCAGTTATCCCAACGGCAAGGAAGTTCTGCACAATGTAAACCTCAACCTGCAGAAGGGCAGGACCTATGCTTTTGTAGGACCAACCGGAGGGGGGAAGACAACAACTGCTTCTCTTATTGCAAGGCTGTACGACTCATCAATAGGTCAGATACTTCTTGATGGCAGGGACATCAGGTCATATTCTCCTGCTGAAAGAGCATCTCTTATAGGTTTTATCCTTCAGGAGCCCCTGCTTTTTACAGGCACGGTAAGAGACAATATCCTGTATGGAAACCCCGGATATGCAGATCTTTCAAACGAACAACTCACCAGGGTCATTGAAGAAGAAAACCTTCAGGATCTTCTAAAGAGGTTTGACAGAGGGCTTGATACTCCGGTACAGATGAACGGCGACGGAATAAGTCTGGGCCAGAAGCAGCTTATTGCCTTTATCAGAGCAATCCTTCGCAAACCTTCACTGCTTATTCTCGACGAAGCATCAGCCAATATAGATACTGTTACCGAACAGCAACTCGGGACAATACTTTCGAATCTTCCTTCGTCGACTACAAAGGTCATCATCGCCCATCGCCTTAACACAATAGAAAATGCCGATGAGATCTTTTTTGTAAACGAGGGCAAGATCATTGCGGCAGGTTCTTTCAGGGAAGCTCTTGATATGCTGATGCATGGGAAAGTTGCCAGTTAAAGGGAATTCTTATTAAATTAGTCCTCCGGGGCTTATGTAGAGCTTATGCGAAAAACTTAATTATGACGTAAATATGGTACATTATTTTAATCAGGAGATAGACGAATTAGTTCAATCACTTAACACTGATGAAAAAAATGGCCTTACAACAGAAGAGGCAGTCAGTCGAATAGGCAGGTATGGTCATAATCAGCTTGAGTCGAAAAGCAAAAAATCTTTTCTACGCATATTCCTTGAGCAGTTTAAGAGCTTCATGATAATCATTCTTCTTATTGCTGCCGCTGTTTCGGGAGTTGTCGGGGTGATGGAAGGGGAGGGCCTGCTTGATACTTTTGTTATTCTTGGCATCCTGGTTCTGAATGCCTTTGTGGGCGCTTATCAGGAAAAAAAGGCTGAGGCCTCCCTTGAAGCCCTGAAGAGCCTTGCCACTCCCCTGACAAAGGTATTGCGTGACGGGGATGTTAAGGAGATTCCCTCGGTGGATCTTGTCCCGGGCGACATAGTGGTACTTGAAACAGGAGCTTTCATCCCGGCTGACCTCCGTTTGTCGGAGGCTGTCAACCTGAAGATCCAGGAGTCGTCGCTTACAGGAGAGTCTGTCCCTGTTGACAAACAGACAGATGCCCTTCAGGGTCAGGAGATACCACTTGGCGACCGCAGTAATATGGCTTTCTCGAGCGGGATGGTAACATACGGGCGCGGCCGTGGCATTGTGGTAGCCACGGGAATGAAGACAGAGGTTGGAAAGATTGCCGGAATGCTTCAGGAGACCATAGATACACAGACACCAATGAGCAGGCGTCTTGAGCAATTGGGGAAAGTTCTTGGAATAGCCGCCCTGATAATCTGCGGGGTGATCTTTCTTGTCGGAATCCTGTATGGGAACAAAGTCCTTGACATGTTCATGACAGCCGTCAGCCTTGCCGTGGCTGCAATACCCGAGGGCCTGCCCGCCGTGTCTACTGTAGTCCTGGCCATCGGTGTTCAGAGGATGGTTAAGAAAAATGCCATTATACGTACTCTTCCTTCAGTCGAGACTCTGGGTAGTGCGACAGTAATATGTTCCGACAAGACAGGTACTCTTACCCAGAATAAGATGACTGTTGTGGAAGCATATGTTAATCATAAAAGAGATACAATAAACAGAGCGGCCCCTGCCTCTGTTCTTAATGATGAAGAAAACAGGCTTCTTACCATCTCAGTTCTTTGTACCGACGCCAGATCACGGACAGGCGATGAAGGAAAATTCGAGTTCACAGGTGACCCTACCGAGACTGCACTTCTTGACTTCGGAATCCTGTACAAGCTGTACAAGGACAAGGCTGAAGAACAATTTCCAAGAGTAGCCGAGATCCCTTTCGACTCGGAGAGAAAACGTATGACAACAGTAAACAGGATGTCTGAAACTCTGTACCGAGTTAATGTAAAAGGAGGACTTGACGAGGTTCTAAGCGTATGCGATAAGATAATAGCAGAAGGCAGTGTCAGACCGATTAGTCGCGACGACCTGGCCCTGATAAGGAACACAAACGAAGAGATGGCGAAATCGGCACTGCGTGTTCTTGCCATGGCTTACAGGGATCTGGATGAAGCGCCTGATAAGGCTGCGGTCAATAATCTTGAGAAAGGCCTCATCTTTATTGGGATGCTTGGTATGATAGATCCGGCACGTCCCGAGGTTATAGATGCGGTGGCCCGCTGTAATACAGCCGGCATTCGCCCTGTTATGATAACCGGCGACCATAAAACAACCGCCATGGCGATTGCCAGGGAGATAGGCATTTATAAGGACGGGGATATTGCCCTTACAGGAGAAGAACTTCAGAAGATAGATGAGGAAGAATTTACCCGTAACGTCTCAGACTATACAGTATATGCCAGAGTAGCCCCTGAACATAAGGTGAGGATTGTTAAAGCCTGGCAGAAACATAATGAGGTAGTTGCCATGACCGGTGACGGGGTCAATGATGCTCCGGCATTACGACAGGCCGATATAGGGGCGGCAATGGGAATTGTCGGTACCGATGTTGCCAAGGGAGCGGCCGATATGGTGCTTACTGATGATAACTTTGCCACCATAGTGTCGGCTGTCGAAGAGGGGAGGAGGATCTATGACAATATCCTCAAGGTGGTCCAGTTCCTTCTCTCAACCAATATAGGTGAGATCTTCCTGCTTCTTGTGACTGCAGTGTTCAATATGGGAACACCACTTCTTCCTATTCATATTCTCTGGGTAAACCTTGTTACCGACAGTCTTCCTGCCCTTGCTCTAAGTATCGACCCGGCTGAAAATGATATAATGAAGAGGAAGCCTGTTAATTCAAAAAAGGGCTTTATGACTAAAGGAATGATCTGGAGGATCATGTACCAGGGATTAATGATAGGATCAATTCCATTGGTGGCCTTTATCCTGGGATTGAAGGAAGGTGGTCTTGTACTGGGCCAGACTATGGCTTTTGCATCACTTATCTTTGCCCAGCTCTTTCATGTGAGGAACCTTCATTCAAAAACACGGTCGTCGCTTGCAATAAGTCCTTTTAAAAACATCCCGCTTATAGGGGCCATCATGGCGTCGGCAGGGCTGGCCCTTATCGTGCTGCTTGTACCTCAGGTAAGAGAAGCCTTCAGCCTTACGGAGATGAGTGGAAGGAACTGGCTTTTTGTAGGTCTGATATCGCTTATACCCATACTGGTGGTCGACATCTTCAAGCTGCTGAGGATTAATACCACAAGGGAAGAAAAGAACCTTCAGGGCTCAAAGTGACATTTATCGTCTGTATTTTTCTGAAGAAGGTCTCAGGGCTTCAGCCGTTATTTTCAGTTATCCTGTAGCTTTCAGATGTGTTATGGAATGTGAGTGAGGGGAAAGTTTCCTTCATCACTTTAACCATCCATTCACTGTCGGCAAAGAACACCGGATCGTTGTCCTTGTCATAGGCAATGAGTGAGGATTTCCGGTTAAAGAACTCGGCTTCTTCCTTCGGTTCTCCAAAGGTGAACCATAAGACTTTCACATAAGGCTGTGGGCGCAGATCACATCTGGCTCCGTATTCATTTTCGAGTCTGAATTTAATTACATCAAACTGAAGCTCACCCACGGTACCGATAAACCTCCTGTTGCCGGGCTGCTGGGTAAAGAGCTGGGCAAGACCTTCATCTGTAAGCTGCCTGACTCCCTTGTCGAGCTGCTTGCTTTTTGAGGGATCGAGATTGATAACCTCCCTCAACAGTTCTGGGGAGAAATTGGGGACTCCCTTGAAATGGAGGTTTTCTCCTTCAGTCAATGTATCTCCTATCTTCAGGTTGCCTGTATCATAGATTCCTATCACATCGCCCGGGAATGCCTCGTCGATTGTGTTTTTTGCATTGGCCATGAATGAAGCAGAGGAAGAAAACCTCATCTTCCTGCCGAGGCGGGTATGATGGTAAAGCCTGTTCCTTTCAAACCTGCCTGAACACACCCTGATAAAAGCGATCCGGTTCCTGTGGTTGGGATCAAGGTTGGCATGTATCTTGAAAATGTAGCCTGTGAAAAAGGGTTCTTCAGGACTTACAATTCGTTCATGGGCCACTGAATGCGACGGGGGAGGAGCAATCTCGAGAAAGGTTGAAAGTATCTCCAGAACACCTATGTTGTTAAGGGCACTTCCGAAAAAGACCGGAGCAAGAAGTCCTTCAAGATAGAGGTTATCCTGAAAGGGTTCAAAAATACCTGAAGCCAGATCCGTCTCTTCATGCAACTGTCTTATAAGATCTTCCCCGGCAAAATTTACGAGCCTGGGATCATTAAGATCACCTGTCTCAAGAAGCATGTCTGACATACTGCTTTTCTCAGCCGTATAAAGCTGGATATTCTTTCTGAAGATGTTGTAAACACCCTTGAAGTCATTCCCCCTGCCAATAGGCCAGGTAAAAGGTGAAGCGGCTATTTTAAGCTCCTGTTCAAGTTCTTCAATAAGATCGAATAGTTCCTTACCTTCCCTGTCAAGTTTGTTTATGAAGATCATTACCGGAGTAGCCCTCATGCGGCATACTTCCATAAGTCTCCTTGTCTGTTCCTCAACTCCCTTGGCACTGTCGACAACCAGTATCACGCTGTCGACAGCCGTAAGGGTACGGTAGGTGTCTTCAGCAAAATCCTTGTGCCCCGGGGTGTCGAGTATGTTTATCTTAAATCCTTCATAGTCAAAACTCATGACTGAGGTGGCAACTGAGATCCCCCTTTGTTTCTCTATCTCCAGGAAATCGGAGGTTGCCGTTTTTCGGATCTTGTTATTCTTTACTGCACCCGCAACATGAATCGCACCTCCGAAAAGCAGCAGCTTCTCGGTAAGTGTTGTCTTTCCGGCATCAGGATGTGAAATGATGGCAAAGGTTCTTCTTTTTTCTATTTCGTTGATTATACCCACAGAGTTTAATGATGTGAATGCCGTAAAGGCACTCCTGTTAATAGATTTTTAATACCGGAGGCTTATAAAAGTACATTGAACAGTCATTTATTTCGGGGAAGGGGCTGCCCACTTCATGGCCTGTTATTATTGCGGTCAGGTGAACCGGCAGATCTGTTTTTGCCCTTCTGAAACCTCTTCTTTCTGAACCCGGGTCGCCGGTCAAATGTCCGGTCAGGTTCCTGAGGATTCTCTTTATATCTCGATTTAATGGCTTCAGGAAGCTCCATCCGGTTGATCCTGTAACCAATAAGCTTCTCTATCTGCTGTATCTTTGGCATATCGCGGCTGTTAATAAGAGTAACGGCCATACCTTTCTTTTCTGCACGGGCAGTACGCCCGACGCGGTGAACATAATCCTCGGCATCAGAAGGGGCATCAAAGTTGATTACCATGCTTATGTCCATGATGTCGATACCCCGGCTGAGAACATCTGTAGCCACAAGAACCCTGCTTTTTCTTGAACTGAAACGGGCCAGTATCTCCTCCCTGTCCTTTTGTTCGAGATCAGATGAGATACCTTCGACAAGGTAATTTTCGGAACGGAGGCCACGGACTATCTCACTTACTTTTTTCTTTGTAGAACTGAAAACAAGAATACTCCTGTAATCGGGATTGTCAGCAACTATCTGTTTGATAAGCGGCAGCTTCTGATTGTCACCCAGCAGGCAAACGGACTGGGAAACACCTTCGGCAGGTTTTGATATCTCGAGAGCTATGCTTGCCGGATTGTTCATTATCCTCTTTGACAGGTCCCTTATCCTCGAAGGCATTGTTGCACTGAACATAAGAGTCTGGCGCTTCTCAGGCAGATACGAAATTATATGCATGATGTCGTCGAGGAACCCGATGTCGAGCATCCGGTCGGCCTCGTCAAGGACAAGAACTTCTATCTGATTGAATTTAACATATCCCTGATTAAGATGGGAAATAAGCCGTCCGGGAGTGGCAACAATTATATCGGCACCTGTTGTCAGAGCACTTTTTTCCTGATCCCATGTGCTACCGTCACCTCCACCGTAAACGGCCAGAGAAGTAATATCAAGTGTATACGCCAGTCCCAGAATCTGCCTGTCAATCTGAATGGCCAGCTCCCTGGTGGGTACAAGTATAAGAGTGTGGATGTGAGCGGGTCGTTTCCTGAAGATGTCGTTCAGGACAGGAAGCAGAAATGCTGCTGTCTTCCCCGTTCCGGTCTGCGCACAGGCAATAAGATCCTTTCCCGACATAATGACGGGAATCGCCTGTCCCTGTACCGGAGTGGTTTCCCTGAAACCCATATAATCAACTGACTCCATTAACTCCGGAATCAGACCCAGTTCATCAAATAACATTTTTGTCTGATTTATTCATTTACTTAAGAAGCCGCAAAGATAAATAAAAAAAATATAACAATATTTGAAACGGCTATTTGTCAGTCACCTGTTTGCCTTAAAGGTAATTGTGAAGCAGTAACTTTTGCATACTGAAGGCAAGATAAGGGGAGAATTTATGTATTATTGAAATCCTAAAAAAAGGCAGCACCATGACAGAACAGATCAGGCAGATTGCAGAAAGGATAAGGGAGATCCGTGAGATATCGGGCATTTCGGCAGAGACTCTGGCCGCAAGACTGGGGCTTGACAGTGAACTCTATTTTGAATACGAAAGCGGAGAGTCAGATATTCCTGTTGGTATAATATTCAGGATAGCCGAATTGTTCAATGTTGAACTTTCCGTCCTGCTGGGAGGTAATAATCCCAGGCTTCATGTTTACGGGATAGTAAGAAACGGCAAAGGTCTCCGGCTCGAAAGAAGGCAGCAGTACAGGTATGAAAGCCTTGCCTTTAACTTCATACACAAAAAAGCTGAACCATTTATGGTTACTATCGATCCACGGCCTGAAGGAGAGACCCTGGAATTCAATTCCCATCCGGGACAGGAGTTCAACTATGTACTGCAGGGATCGATGATGACTATAATTGACGGACATGAGATTATTCTTAATGAGGGTGATTCAATCTATTTTGATTCAGGCTTCAACCATGCAATGAGGGCTCTTAATAATGAACAGGTGAGATTCCTGGCAATAGTACTTTAAGATAAAAGCTTTATATAATGATTCTTGAAAAATATCTGAAACAGACTACATTTAATTCCTACGAAGAATTTAAAGATAGATTTGAAATAGAAATCCCGGATAATTTCAATTTCGCCTACGACGTCGTTGATGAGATTGCACGGGAAACTCCTGAACGTATTGCCATGGTATGGTGTGATGACAAAGGCGATGAGGCAACCTTCACCTTTGGCCAGATGAAGTACTACAGCGATAAGGCTGCCAGTTTTTTCAGATCAGCCGGCATCAGGAAGGGCGATCCGGTAATGCTTATACTAAAGAGACATTATGCATTCTGGTTTTGCTCCCTTGCACTTAACAGGATCGGGGCTGTAACGATTCCGGCAACACATCTGCTTTCGGCAAAGGATATAGTCTACAGGAACAATGCGGCTGATATCAAAATGATTGTCTGTGTTCCGGAGCCTCAGATAATTGAGCATGTCGAAGAATCCATGAAGCTGTCTCCTTCACTCAAAGCTAAAGTACTCATTGGTGAGAAAAGGGAAGGCTGGCTTGACTTTATGAAAGGCATGGATGAAAGCCCGGCTGAGTTTGCCAGACCTGAAGGGGATGAGGCAACAGGGAACAATGATATAATGCTTCTTTATTTTACTTCAGGTACTACAGGAATGCCAAAAATGGTAAGTCACGATTATACTTATCCCCTTGGACATATTGTTACTGCCCGCTACTGGCAGAATGTTATTGACGGTGGCCTTCATTTTACTATTGCCGATACCGGGTGGGCCAAGTCAGCCTGGGGTAAGATCTACGGCCAGTGGCTCTCGGGAAGCGCAGTGATGACCTATGACTACGACAAATTTGTTCCAAAGAATATCCTTGAGGTGATTGAAAAGTATAAAGTCACCACCTTCTGCGCTCCGCCTACCATTTACAGATTCATTATAAAGGAAGACCTTACACTTTATGACCTGAGCAGCCTAAGGCATTGTGTTGTGGCCGGCGAACCCCTTAATCCGGAAGTCTTCAAACATTTTCATGAGAAGACAGGACTGAAACTTATGGAAGGGTACGGACAGACTGAATGTACGGTTGCAATGGCAACCTACCCCTGGCTTGAACCCAAACCGGGGTCTATGGGGAAGCCCTCCCCTGGTTATGACATTGCTGTGGTTGATGATGAGGACAACCCCTGCGAGATAGGAATTGAAGGAGAGATAGTGATCCGCACCGGACTGAGAAAACCCGTTGGTATGTTTAAAGGTTATCACCGCGATGAAGCGATGACTGAAAGGGTGTGGTCGGATGATGTGTACAGGACAGGAGATATGGCCTGGTGTGACGAAGACGGGTATTACTGGTTTGTAGGCAGGGCCGATGATATAATAAAAAGTTCGGGTTACAGGATCGGCCCTTTTGAGGTTGAAAGCGCCCTTATAGAACATCCTGCTGTACTTGAATGTGCCGTCACTGCTGTTCCTGACCCTGACAGGGGTCAGATAGTAAAAGCCACCGTTGTACTTTCAAAGAACTATCACCCCGGCGAGGAACTGGCAAAAGAACTGCAGGAACATGTCAAGAGGGTGACGGCACCGTATAAATATCCCAGGATAGTTGAATTTGTTTCAGAACTCCCCAAAACAATAAGCGGCAAAATAAGAAGGGTCCAGATCAGGGAGAATGAGTCGTGAATGACGGGTTTTTTCTCATATAATCACTGACCCGGACCTTCAGGAAGTGTTGCTGTCAGTCTTCAGTATTCCCTGACTTCAGAGTCTTTTTAAACAGTTCCATCCTGCCCGATAGTTTCATTATTACCGCCAACAGTATAAACAACCCGGCGTTGCCGGCAAGATAAGCGTACTCATCCAGTGTCAGAAGAACAAAGATAAAGGAGTAGAGGATAGTCAGCATCATAAATACTGTGAGAGCAGGCTTTCTGTCCCTGAACAGTGTAAGAGTGAATATCGAAATAAGCAATACAGTTGCCAGGGCAGAGATTAGATATGCTACATTAAATCCTGTTTGTTCACTGAGTGAGTTAAGAAGTGAAAAGAACAAAACAAGTCCCAGGGATACAAGAAAATAATGAAATATATGAATAGCCTCTTTTCTTGTCACCTCAAGAAATATAAGAACAAAAAAAGTGAGGGCTATAAATAATATCCCGTATCTTGAACTTCGCCATGACTTCTGATAGTGGTCAACAGGCTGAAACAGATCAACGCCAAAAGAACTTTCCAGGGGGTCGAAAGTACTTCCTGTCCAGCTCTGCGGATAATTCCGGTTCAGGTGTGTCACTTCCCATCTGGCTGTAAACCCCGATTCATCAATAGTCCTTTCTCCGGGAAGAAAACCTCCGCTGAAACGGGGAGAGTCCCAGTCTGAGCCAAGCACTACGCTTGTATTTTTCCCAAGTGGTGTAAACAACAGACCCTCTGAACCCGACAGGTTCATATCCATCTCAAAGTGAATGGTGTCTCCCTCAGTTATCCCTGTTCCAGGGAATGATATGCCGGAGTTGAATATATCGTTGTCCCTCACCCCGGGCTCAGCCTCAGGTTCATTATCTCCTGTCTTGATCCTTATAGTGCCTTTCAGTCCCCTGTTGTCTGTTATCCCTGCTGTAAAGTAGGCTTCGTCCCACAGGATCTCGAATTCCTTAAGTGATACAGCCTGGGGAATGGCAATGTCACCCCTGATGCTTAGCTTCGAATCATATACCACTGATTTGTAAATTCCTTTATATCTGATCTCAGGATCAATATTTCCGCTGATATCAAGATTCTCCGGAAGAATATGCCATATTCCACTTTCATGTCCGTCATCTTTTTCTGAACCCTGACTCCTGATGGGAATATTAAGTACCGGTCCTGAGAAACACTGTTTCCCTCCCCACTGAAGTGATATATCCTTCATCACCTTATCTGCATTAGCTTCCCTTTCCTTTATCATCTCCTTTATCATCTCGAGAGGGACCATCAGGATAAGTCCAAGGATGCCCAGTAGTGCCAGTTTCACTGTCAGCGACTGATGCCATCTGTCTGCATTGTTGATTTCTATTTTCATGACTAATGATTTATGTATATTTAAAAAGTACTTTGAATAACAAAGTATATTAATAAAAAAAATTATATGTCCTTTATAAGGTTCTCAAGAGCCCTCAGATGAAGGTTGAACTCCGCTATTCCTTTGTCTGTGGCCGAATAGCTTGTATTAGGTTTTCGTCCGATAAAGCTTTTGTTAACTCTTATCATGCCCTTTTCCTCGAGAGCCCTCAGATGACTTGCCAGATTTCCGTCGGTAACATCAAGGGTTTCCTTAAGACTGTTGAAGTCGTAGGATTCGTTTGCCATAAGCACCGACATGATACCCAGTCGTATGCGGCTTTCAAAGATCTTGTTTATGTTGGATAAGAGATCCTTCATGATTCATATTTTCTGTACAGGGCCAGTCCGTAAACCACATGAAGTAATCCGAATCCGAAAATCCAGAAAAACAGGTCACCTCCGGAAAAGAAGGCCGCTGCCAGACCTGTCAGGACTTCAAGTATCCCAAGGTAAACAATCTCACTGAAGGTGAATTTCCCGGCATTTACAAGCGCCAGTCCGTAAAATATAAGCAAAGAAGGAATAATAAGTGAGAGGTTGTTTTGAAGTATAAGTATGACTGTAAATATTCCTCCGGTGGCAAGGGGTATAAGAAGGTTTATAAGCAGTCTTTTTGAAACCGGGGTCCAGAAAAGCTTACCTGTCCTTGCAGCTTTTTTTACTGCCAGAAATAGAGCGAAGAGCACTGAAATAACAAGTACCAGTGACGCACATGCCACAAGCCACCATATCACAGACCCCGGTGCATTGGCCGAAATGCCTCCCGTGCTTTCATCATACCCGACGGTCCCCCCTTTTAGGATGAGAAAATAAGCTGCAAGTCCTCCGGCAGTGGCTGTCAATCCGGCCAGAATACCTGACAAGCCGCTGAGCGACAGGAATCTGGAAGACTCTTCCATGATTTTCCGGATCGCCTTTAAGTCTTCAAGTGATGTATTTTCGCTTTTCATAATTAAAAAGTGCTTTGAAATACAAAGTAAAATATTAATAACGGGAAATGCAAGTTTTTTTAAATTATTGAAGTTTCGCAAGTAAAAAAAATTAAGATAATGGCATAAAAAAAAGCAAAGGGAGTTTTCAGATATCTCTGAAAATCAGTATATTTAAAGTGACCAAACCATAAATAACTGATCCCAATGCT
>JAVEZD010000030.1:0-13928 GCA_034003165.1 Bacteroidales bacterium
AAGAAGCTGACCCCGTGTTGCTTGCTGAAGGTTTTGAGACGGGAAGACACTGCATTGACAATGGCATTTCTTTTTACATCCTCACCGCTTCAGGGAAAAATGAGCTCAGCAACTACGACAGCAACCTGCCCATACATTTTACTGATGAGACAACCCTGAAAACAGTTGTCAGGGCCAATCCGGGTTACATACTCCTGCAGGCAGGAACCGTTACCGGCAAGTGGTCTTCATCCACCCTTCCTGAGAAGGAATGGTTCGAAGGTGATCCCGTAGGCAGACAGATTGAAAAGATGGGAAAGAGAAACAGCCTTTATATTGTTACAATCATCTCACTGTCAGCTATGATGCTGCTTATGATACTGGTGCCGGCACTGAGAAAATGGAGATAATGAGTTAATAATTTAGCTAAATAAATTGAAAACTTAACAAACATTCAAAATGAGAAAGAAAATTGTTGCAGGAAACTGGAAGATGAATATGGGACTGGAAGAGGGAATGAACCTGGCTGAGTCGCTTGAGAGTTATTTCAGCGGAAAGCCTGTTGGAAGAGAAGTGATTCTGTGTACTCCGTTTATTCATCTTGCTCCGGTCGCAGGTATCCTAAAGAGCGGAAACGTTCAGCTTGGAGCCCAGAACTGTGCTTCTGAACCCTCCGGTGCCTTTACCGGCGAGGTATCAGCATATATGATTAAAAGTACAGGAGCGGATTATGTCATAATAGGACACTCTGAAAGAAGAACATACTACCACGAAGATGACAGGATGCTTTTAAAAAAGACCCAGCTGGCCGTCAATACCGGACTGAAGGTTATCTTTTGTGTTGGTGAAGTTCTTAAGGAGAGAGAAGAATCAATGCATATGACCACAGTAAAAAGGCAGCTTCAGGAAGGTCTTTTCTCCCTTTCAGCCGAAGATTTTAAAAACATAGTCATAGCCTATGAGCCTGTATGGGCAATCGGAACAGGACTCACTGCCTCTCCTGACCAGGCTCAGGAGATGCATAAGTTTATCCGCGACCTTGTTAAAGAGAACTATGGCAGGGAAGCTGCTGACAACGTATCTATACTATATGGAGGAAGCTGCAAGCCATCAAATGCCGCCGAGATATTCTCCAAACCTGATGTTGACGGAGGGCTCATAGGTGGTGCCTCCCTTAAGAAGGAAGACTTCTGCGGCATCATCGAGGCATAATTTTTGTTCTCCGGAACATAATAAGACATAATATGGGTAAAAAGCTTCTTCTGCTGGTTGCTCTTCTCCTTTTCCTCCTGCCTGGCAGCCTATTGTCACAGACAAGGAATATTTTTTCAGGAGATCCTTCGGCCTACGGGGAGGAGCTTTTATCCTTTATGGGTGCCAACCTCAGCGAAGAGCACCAGCTTATTGCCGCGACCTTTCTGGCAGCATGGGACAGTACCGTCTTCAGCAATGAAAATTCGTACAGGATACTGGATCTTTCTTCCCAGCTTGCCTCAAGGCAGATGAGACCCGTTCCTCATTTCATAGAGTTCATAAATACCCTGAACGACTTTGTAACATACAGCAAAGACAAAAACTTCCTGGGGTACTGGCTCACAGGACTGGGAGAGATGCTTTTCAACCCCAGGATTACCAACGAGAATGTAGCCAGATACTTCCAGAGCACCAGCCTTCTTTTAAAAGACAGGGTTCTGTATGTCTCGGGTCCTCTTAAATGGAAGATAAAGAATGCAGACCTTAAGTTTGAGCACGATACGGTTACTTCTATCACTGTTACAGGTGCCACCCTTACATGCTATTCAAGGAATGACAGCACTGAGATCTATGACGTAAGCGGAGCTTACTTCCCCGACATTCAGCAATTCAGGGGAACCAGGGGAATCATTACATGGGAGAAGGCCGGATTTCCACGGGACGATGTATTCGCTACCCTGGGAAGCTTCACTATCAATACGACAAAGAACAGTTTCCAGGTTGACTCAGCAATGATCACACACAAACAGTATTTTTCTGATCCCGTTCCCGGAATCCTTACTGATCAGGCTATCGCTACCGGAGGCGGAAAGTCATCCTTCCCCCGCTTTGAAACCTACGCCAAACACTTCAGACTAAAAGACCTATATGACGGTGTCGAATATGAAGGCGGCCTTACCTTCGAAGGATCCAATGTCAAAGGATCGGGAGACAGGGAATCTCCGGCTGTTATAACACTATCAAGAAATGACACAGCCTATGTAAAGGTCAGCTCTGTTGAATTCATTTTCTCGCGGGATGGACTCAACAGCCAGGAGACATCGGCTGTCCTTTACCTCGACGGAGATTCCATTTATCATTCCAACCTTGGATTCTCATATAATTCAAAAACACGTTTTGTGGGACTCTTCCGTACAAGCAACCCTGTGTCTGCCAGTCCATACTACAATTCGTTTCATAACCTCGATATGTATTTCGAATATCTGGGATGGGATATGAACGGCTCAAAAGTCATACTATCACGGCCCCGCGGGTCATCGCTTGGGCAGGCAGTTTTTGAATCGGTATCGTTCTTTAACTCCAACTATTTTCTTAAGCTTCTTGGCATTGATCAGTATCATCCTCTTAACAGACTCAAGCAGTTCAGCGAATTTTACTATTCCGAGACCTTTCCCGTTTCTGAATTTGCCAAATGGCTTAATAAACCCGAGGAGCTTGTTACAGGCCTTTGCATTGATATGGCTAACCAGGGTTTTGTTTTCTACGACCGTACCAATCATGAAGTTACAATTAAAGGCAAAGTCAATGATTTCCTTGAAGCCTTCGCAGGCAAAAAAGATTATGATGTACTGTCGATCCTCAGTGAAACCGAAGCACCCGTAGATAATGCGATACTCGATCTTTCAGATTTCAACCTTACTGTAAATGGAGTCAGGAATGTTTTTCTGAGTGATTCTCAAAGGGTGGCCTTTTTTCCCTATAACAGACAGCTTACTATTGGAAAAAACAGGAAGATGAAATTCGATGGTGTTGTGGTAGCCGGCCTTTTCACTGTCTTCGGACATGACTTTGAATTTGACTACGATACCTTCAAGATCAACATGAACTCCATCGATTCAATGCTTATAGCAGTGGAGACAGGTGAAAAGGACGAATTAGGAAACCCGAGGAGCATTGATATCGGAAATTCAATCCAGATGGGCAGCGCCGAACTCTATATCGATGAACCAGACAATAAGTCGGGATTAAAAAGCCTCGATAACTATCCCATAATCAGTACCACTGAAAACTCCTACATCTTTTTTGATGAGCTGCCGGGACTGGATGACATTTATGCCAGGGATGATTTCTTCTTCAGGGTTGATTCATTCAGCTATGAAAATATTGATCATTTTACTCCTGAGGATCTTAGTCTTTCAGGAGTACTTCACGGGGGGAACATTATTGAACCTACAAGGATAGAGGTCACTGTCCAGAGCGACAACTCGATGGGATTCAATATGGCTTTGCCAGAAGAGGGCATCAGCATATACGACGGCAATGCTGTCCTTTACGACTCGGTGAGCATGAGTAAAAGCGGAATGAAAGGAAGCGGCCGGATCAGATATCTGTCATCAACCATCACCTCAGGTGAATTTAGTTTATTCCCCGATTCAATGCTTACTGAAGCGGGATCATTTTCTGTAGCCAACGATGGTTCAGGTCTGTTCCCTGAACTTGACAGCAGGAATGTAAGAATCAGATGGGATACAGAGAACAATGAGATGCATGCCTCCAACTCTCCGGGGAACAATTTTGAAATGTACAGCAACGGTACGGTCCTTGACGGAAGCCTGGTAATAAAACCATCAGGTGTCAACGGAGAAGGAATAATAAATATGCCTGATTCGAGAATCACCTCGGGCAGATTCAATTTCGCATCCGGTTCTTTAAAAGCCGATACAGCCGATTATTTTCTCAAATCACCATCCACAAGCGGTTATGCCTTTATTGCTGAAAACGCCAACACCAATATTGACTTCGGTCAGAAGATAAGCAGTTTTCACCTGAACACCGATTCCTCGGTTGTCATGTTCCCTGAGGTTCAGTATATATGTACTATGACTGATTTTACTTACAGGATGGATGACAAGATACTTGAAATGGAACAGAAAGGACAAACCGGGCGCAAACTGCTTACCAGGGAAGAACTTCTCAGGACAAGCCTTACCCACACAGAAGAGCCAACATTCTTTTCTACCAACAGGAACAACGACACCATAAGCTTCAGATCGCTTAAAGCGCGGTATAATGTTACCGAAGAATATATTGAAGCTGAGAATATCAACTACCTTCATATTGCCGATGCCCTTATACAACCCGCGAACGGAACTATGATCATCAACAGACGGGCCATGATAAAACCTCTGGAGAATGCACTTGTGGCTATCAACAACAGGCATCTGGTTCACAGTGCTGACATCAGCATCGAATCATCCAAAAGCTATTCGGGAGGGGGTCTTTACAGCTATACAGGAGAGAACCTTAATGTTCAGAACATAAGCTTTCCTGAACTTATAGTGGATACACTTACAACTACCGCAAAAGGTTTTGTTCCTCCTGAACAGGAATTCATGCTGAGCCCATGGTTCTCTTTCTCAGGCGACGTAAGCCTGTCGGCTCATGAGACCCTTCTCAGATACAGCGGGGCTGCAGGAATAATTCACGACTGCAGCACGATACCAAGCCGGACACTCAGATTCAGTGCCCTGCTTGATCCCCGTAACATTCTTATTCCGGTAGATGAAAAACCGCGCGATGCCGGCAATGAACTTGTATATTCCGGTTCCTTCATCAATATAGACTCGGCACATATCTATCCTGCCTTCCTGTCGGACCAGAAGTCATGGGCCGATGTGCCGGTTGTAAGTTCAGGTGGCTTTCTCTGGTTCGACAGATCAGCTGACAGGTATGTAATCGCTTCAAGGGAGAAATATGCAAACCCTGCTGCCGAAGGCAACCTTCTGGCTTTTAACAGGAGTGGTTGTGAACTTTCAGGAGAGGGACTGATAACGCTGGGAACGGATCTGGATCATGTAAAACTTGGTACCGCAGGTAATTATGTTAACATTATTGATTCAGGCACTGTCAGTATTAACACACTTCTGGGACTCGACTTTCATTTCTCGGCCGAAGCTCTGGCAGTTATGGCTGACGAGATACGACAGTCAACGACATTGAAACCGGTCAACCTGAATACTCCCTTCTATGAAAACGGGATGAGAGACCTTTTTGGCGGGACTATGGCCCAGAAGATCAGGGAAGAGATGTCTCTTTTCGGCACGTCAAAAAATCCTCCTTCCGACATAAACTATGAGCTGCTTCTTAATGATGTAACACTCAGATGGAACGAAACAACATCATCGTTCAGGTCAGAGGGAAGAATAGGCATAGGTATCATTTCAGGACGTCCGGTTAACCTGTACGCCGATGGCTATATTGAGATACAGAGAAGACGATCGGGTGATATGATAGACATATACCTTAAGGTTAATGAATCGGTCTGGTACTATTTTTCATATTTCAGGGGTGTGATGATGGCCCAGGCCGGCAACGGAACCTTCAACAGAATCTTATCCAGGGCCAAGCCCAAAGAACGAAGGCACCCCTCTTCAACAACCAGGGAACCCTACTCTTATATGATAGCTGTTGAAGACAGGCTTGGACGTTTCCTTATGAGGATGACTGAGAGTGAACAGGAGAATGAACCTTACCTCTTCGAGGATCTTATGCAGCAATGACAAGATAAAAAGTACCATGCAGATCTTTTACGCACCTGACATTGCAGGTAATTCCCATATCCTTGATGAAAATGAATCAAAACATCTGGTCAGGGTGCTCAGGGAAACTGCCGGCACTCCCGTTGAGCTCATCGACGGCAAAGGTAAGCTCTATAAGGGATTCATAAAAACAGCCAGTCCAAAGGCATGCGAGATTGAGATCACTGACGTAATAAGTGATTTTGGCAAAAGAAATTACAGGCTTCATATGGCCATCTCGCCGCTTAAGAATACAGACAGAACGGAATGGTTCGTAGAAAAGAGTGTGGAAATGGGGGTTGACGAAATCACTCCTGTCATTTGCAGCCGGACCGAAAAGAAAATTATCCGCAGCGACCGGATAAACAATATCATCATTTCAGCAATGAAACAGTCGCTGAAAGCCTTCCGTCCCGTTCTTCACCCCCCCGTTCAGTTCGGCGAATTCATTGGGAAAGAGTTCGGTGGTGTAAAGATGATAGCCCACTGCAATACAGCTTTCTTAAGGGAAAGTATAAAAGACACCTATGCCAGGGAAAGCAATGCTCTGATCCTTATTGGCCCTGAAGGCGACTTTACAGAGGAGGAGACTGCAGCTGCCCTCACAATGGGCTTCCTTTCGGTCCACCTGGGCGACAGCCGTCTGAGAACTGAAACGGCAGGCATTGCAGCCTGCCATTCCATCTATTTCATAAACCAGTAGAAGATTCAGCGGTTACAAAGTCGAGAATCTCCCCTATCTTCTTACGGGGCAGATGATAAAATTCCGTATATCTGCACCTGTTACATGTTACAGAGGTAAACCTCCTGTTCTGTATGTCAAAAATCTTTGTAATGAAACTGCCTGTTGTCCTTATCTCTCCAATATCTGCTATTCTGTTTCCACACTTCGGACAGGTATATTTTATTCTTCCCTGCTTTCCGTAGCTTCCCGGCTCTTTTCCTGAGCTTTCCCTGATCCTGATTTCCATCTTCCTGATTTTTTTAATGCCTGATCAATAATAAACTCAATCTGACCATTTGTACTACGGAACTCATCTGCCGCCCATTTTTCAACGGCCTTCAGCTTATCCGGGTCCAGCCTGAGGACAAATGGCTTTTTCTGGCTCATATTACGAATGTAAGGTTCCTGTATTTACCACCGGAGTGGCATCCTTGTCACTGCAGAGAACAACCATAAGGTTACTTACCATGGAAGCTTTCTTCTCTTCATCAAGGTCGACTATATTCTTGTCAGACAACTGCTCCAGTGCCATCTGTACCATCGAAACGGCACCTTCAACGATCTTGAACCTGGCAGATACGACTGCAGTGGCCTGCTGACGTCGCAGCATGGCGTTGGCAATCTCTTCAGAATAGGCAATGTAGTTTATCCTGGCTTCAATAACCTCTATACCTGCTATCTCCAGCCTTTCCCTTATCTCCCGCTCCAGTTCGTTATTCACTTCCTCTCCCCCGCTCCTCAGGGTCATAACTGCCTCATGATCCTCAAGATTGTCGTAAGGATATAAGCCCGCCAGCTTTCTCAGGGCAGCATCACTCTGGACCAGAACAAAGTGTTGATAGTCATCCACATCAAAAGCAGCCTTGTAGGTCTCTGATACTCTCCATACCAGTACAAATCCGATCTTTATCGGATTTCCGATCTTGTCATTTACCTTTATTGGCTCACTGTCAAAGTTCCGGGCCCTGAGCGATATCTTCCTCTTTATGTAAAAAGGATTAACCCAGAAAAATCCGTTCTCCCTTATGGTGCCCTTGTAAGCACCAAACAGAACCATTACACATGAGCCGTTGGGATTGACCACGGTGAAACCACCCACCATAAAGATGAACAACAAAGCACAAATAACAGCCGGCAATATTAGTTCGAAAGCGAAGCCGGCAATAGCTCCCCCCAGAAGCAGAAATGCAACCAGAAGAGCAACATAACCCGAAAGAGGTTTGATCAAGTGTTCCTGTTTCATGACTTTTAATATTATTTTAATATCACAAATATATCATTTTAAATATTCACGGACAAAAAAAACACAGGAAAAATATTCCTGTGTTTACTTTTTTTCAGATCTGCTGTCTTATCTTAAGGATAAGACTGTCGGTCAATGCATTCTGAGGTTCAGGATCAAGTCTGTCCAGCAGACTCATCACATCGCCGAACTGGGACCGGAAGCCCCAGGCATCGTCAATGAGATCTGTTCCGTCTGTTTTAATTTCATTAAATGAAAGAAAAGGAGTAAAATTCTGACCCATAGGCTTCATTTTCGTATTTTTCAATAAAACGAGCCCGGGCAGAAAAAATTGTGCCTTTATTAACTTAAAGTAAGACTTATCTTTTTTTCCTCCATCATCTTTCTCATATTGATAAGGGCGTACCTCATTCTTCCAAGTGCTGTGTTTATACTAACATCTGTTATCTCTGATATCTCCTTGAAACTCAGACCTGCATAGTGCCTTAGTATAACAACCTCTTTCTGATCGTCGGGAAGCTGACCGATAAGCTTTCTTATATCTTTTTGTATCTGCCTCTTAACGAGATTATCTTCCACATTGTCCTCCGCAAATCGTTTTGAATTGAAGAGATCAGATTCATAATCGTCGTTTGAAACGGTATTTATCTGCTTTATCCTGCGGAAATGATCAATAATAAGGTTATGGGCAATTCTCATAACCCATGAGATAAACTTACCGTTATCGTAGTATTTTCCGGCTTTAACTGACTGAATTACTTTCAGGAAGGTATCCTGAAAAATATCCTCGGCAAGTGCCTGATCGCGGATATAAAGGCTTATATAAGCAAAGACTTTGTTCTTATGACGGTGGATCAGGTGTTCAAAGCACGACTGCTCACCTTTTATGAACCTGTCAAGCAGTTCATAATCGGAATAGTTTTTATTCATACCTCTCTCTTTTTATAAAGATTTACAAGAGTAGAGTTTTAAAATAGGCAGTCCTCCTTTGATTTAGATGAAATTAGTAATGCAAAGAAAACAATTTTTTTTAAATACGAAAGTATTACTTTTGGCATTTTAACGGAAATTTAACAGAAAGGTTACGGTAGAGACATGCAAAATTGCATTGAGATACGGGGTGCAAGGGTAAATAATCTTAAAAACATCTCGCTTGATATTCCCAGGGACAGGTTTATTGTAATTACCGGAGTATCAGGATCGGGGAAGTCATCTCTTGCTTTCGACACCATTTATGCCGAAGGTCAGAGAAGGTATGTTGAGAGTCTCTCATCATATGCCCGTCAGTTCCTTGGAAGGATGAACAAGCCCGAGGTCGACTTCATCAATGGCATCCCTCCTGCTATCGCAATTGAGCAAAAGGTAAACTCGAGGAATCCACGTTCCACTGTCGGAACCTCAACTGAAATATATGATTATCTGAGACTTATGTTTGCAAGGATAGGCCGGACCTATTCGCCTGTCTCGGGGAAAGAGGTAAAACGCGACTCGGCCGACGATGTTGTCAGTTTCCTTCAGTCGCTGCCGGAAGGCCTGAAGGTAATAGTAACATCTCCGGCGCTTATTCCGCTTAACATTGATATCTCTGAGTATTTTGGCTTTCTTGTAAGCCAGGGATTTAACAGGATAGAGTCGGATGGCAGGCTTGAGAAGATAGACGACAAAAAGGATTTTTCCGGTTTCAAAGCCGGACAGTCAATAAATATAGTAGTCGACAGGCTTGTTACAAGCCAGTCGGCCGATAACCTGAGCAGGGCTGCTGACTCTGCCCAGACAGCCTTTCACACCGGGAACGGACATTGCCAGGTTCTTGTTTACACCGAAGAAGGTGTCAGACGGGAGCTTTTCTCAAATACCTTTGAGCAGGATGGTATTACCTTTGAAGAGCCATCTGAATACCTCTTCAGTTTCAATAATCCCGTAGGGGCATGTCCGGTTTGTGAAGGTTACGGAAAAATAATTGGTATAGATGAAGACCTGGTGATCCCCGACCAAAACCTATCTGTCTTCGAAGATGCTGTAGCATGCTGGAGGGGTGAGACGATGAAGAAATGGAAAGAGAGACTTATCTCCTCTGCAGCTCTTTTTGACTTTCCGGTGCACAGACCCTACTACCAGCTCACCCCGGAACAGAAGCAGGTATTATGGCAGGGAAACAGGTATTTCTACGGCATAAACCGCTTTTTCGAACACCTTGAAGAAAAGAAATACAAGATCCAGTACAGGGTAATGCTTAGCCGCTACCGGGGAAAAACAGTCTGTCCGGGCTGCGGCGGTTCAAGGCTTCGCAAGGAAGCAGGATATGTTAAAGTGGCCGGAAAAACTATAAACGAGCTTGTTTCCATGCCTATCTCGGATCTTTATTCCTTTTTTGCTTCAGCAAAGCTGAAGCCAGGTGATCACAAGGTGGCAGAGAGGCTCCTTAAGGAGATTGTAATGAGACTCAAGTTTCTTCTCGACGTCGGACTCCCCTATCTGTCCCTCGACAGGCTGTCTTCAACCCTTTCAGGAGGGGAATCCCAGAGAATTAACCTTGCCACATCACTGGGCAGCAACCTGGTGGGCTCAATGTACATTCTCGATGAACCAAGCATAGGCCTGCATCCAAGGGATACCAACCTTCTTGTTAAAGTAATGAAGGATCTGAGGGATCTCGGCAACAGTGTGCTTGTTGTCGAACATGAAGAAGAAATAATAAGGGCTGCAGATCTGATTATAGATATGGGGCCAGAAGCAGGAAGACTGGGAGGAGAAGTGGTCTTCATAGGAAATCCCGGCTCATCAGCTGGCAACCCCTCTCTTACTGCAGCCTACCTTGAGGGCAGATTATCAGTTAAGGTACCTGCTGCCAGAAGAAAATGGAACAGTTACATAGATTTGCAGGGGGCAAGGGAAAATAACCTTAGAAACATTGACGTCCGCTTTCCCCTCCATACCATCACTGCAGTAACCGGAGTCAGCGGTTCAGGGAAGTCGAGTCTTGTCAATGACATCCTTTACAAAGTGCTTTCAAACAAGATCAACGGTGAGAACCAGAAGACGGGTCATTTCAGGAATATAGGCGGAGATATGGACTCACTGACAGGCATAGAGCTTGTTGACCAGAATCCTATAGGCAAATCAACACGGTCTAACCCTGTCACCTATCTGAAAGCCTATGATGAGATCCGGAAATTGTATGCCGAACAGCAGGCCTCTGTCCAGAACAACTTCAAGGCCTCCCACTTCTCATTCAACGTGGAAGGTGGAAGATGTGAAGACTGCCAGGGCGAAGGGATCATCAGGGTTGAAATGCAGTTCATGGCTGATGTGGAGCTTACCTGCGAGTCATGCAAGGGAATGAGATTCAAAAAGAGTGTTCTTGAGGTGAAGTACAGGGGTAAGAATATTTATGATGTGCTTGACATGACTATTGATGAGGCACTGGACTTCTTCAACGGTCATCCGGGGAAAAGTGAGAAAAGAATAACAGGAAAACTCAAGCCCCTTGCTGATGTTGGCCTTGGCTATATCAAAATGGGCCAATCGTCAAGCACCCTTTCAGGTGGTGAAAGCCAGAGAGTGAAGCTGGCCTATTTCCTGAGCCAGGAAAAAGACAGCGGACACATACTGTTTATCTTTGACGAACCGACAACCGGATTGCACTTCCACGATATAAACAAGCTCCTGGTGTCACTGAATGCACTTGTTGAACACGGACACTCGGTTATCCTTATCGAACATAACCAGGAAGTTATTAAATGTGCCGACTGGGTAATAGACCTGGGACCGGAAGGCGGTGAAAAGGGAGGATCCCTGGTCTTTGCCGGAACCCCCGAACAGCTTGCCCTCTGTAGTGAATCTCATACGGGCAGGTTCCTGGCCCCGAAACTCGAAAAGAGCGGAAGGAAAGCGAAATAAAAAAAAGCAGGACCCTTAAAAAGAATCCTGCACGGGTTTATTTCCAGGTTTCAGGTGTTACTTATCTATTTTAAAGCCAAACATTATTGCCACACAACCGCTTGCCGGCGCCTGAGTCGACTTACCGGCTGACGGCACCCTGACAATGAGTTTGAGCTGCTGACTCGATTCAAGTTTAAAATCCCAGGTACCGGAATTCTTATTCTTGTTTGTATACAGAACATTCCGGTTAGCATCAACCACAGAGAACTCAACAGCAGGGATCGTCTCATCACCGGCAACAGAAACCCTGTAGTCCATGTCCGAATAAAAGGTCTTGTAAAGCTCTGCTTCTTCTCCTTCAACAAGAACGGCTGCATGGTAATTTCCATCATGGGTATAGGATCCGAGTTCGGGCAGAACCGTCTTTTTGGCAAATCCCTTACACTGGGCAGCTGCATCAAAACTGACAGCGATAATGAATATAGCCAGAAACGGTAAAAATTTCTTGATTCTCATAGCTATCGTTATTTAACAAATGAATTTCTGATCTCTGACACTACTGTAGATAGTTCGCTGAATACTGCGGGACTCATATCAGAGGTGACTTCCGACTTAAGGGTTGTTACATCTGTAGCCTGATCATGCTCGGGAGTCACGGCTGAAGTTTTAACAGTCACCTTGTCAAAGACGGTTTTGATACGCCCAACCTGGGCAATGAGCTCATCAACTGACGGGTCCCCTTTGCTGTTATCCAGAAGATCAAGCAGGATATCAACGGAAAGCTTCTGGTCTGTGATTCTCTCAACCAGCTTATTATCTGCGAAATCATTCAGGTCAACAAGCTGGGTAGAGATATAAAGTCCTTCTATCCACCCTCCGGCCAGCACTATTGCAGCAATGGCATGCTGATTGTTTTCTGCGAGATAGGCATTCGAATTCATAAATGTCTCCGAAACTATCTCCATAATAACTTCCTTGTTTGTAATATTCTCTTCAAGCCGGTCTATCTGTTCCTGCTGAATGGCCTCAAGGATACCCAGTCCGTCAGCCATTTTTTTGGCTGCTTCCATGTAATTGATAATAAGCTGAGTCTGATCGTACAAACTGGCAAAACTAAGATCGCATGTATAGATTCCAAGATTCAATGCCATACTTTTGTTGCTGACATAATTATTAGCATTCCCAACCTGATTAAGCAGCCCGTCATCAAAACGGGCTCCGGCTGATTTAACAAGCATGGCCGATTCAAGTGGAGAAGGCAGGGCATTGAAAATCTTTTCCGCATTTTTAAGATCATCAAAAATAGCGGGATTATCAACCGGTACATCCAGCGATGCATCATCACCTTCAGCTTTCGTAGCTCCTGATCTGCAGCTGGTAAACAAACCGGTAACAAGAATGACCACGGCTAAAATCCGGAAGCCAGTTTTTAATGTCTTATTCATGATTATTGGTTTTATTTCCTGATGATTTCCCGACTAAATTAGTACAATATTTTTATTTTTCAAAAACACGGCAATCTAATTGACATGATTCCTAACTTTGTATCAAATATTTATTGATGATCAGATCGGAAAAAAAGTTAAAAGAACTCAACATCCTGCTTAAAGGCAACAACAGTGAAAAGATAATCAAAGCAGTGAATTTACTAAGGGACGAAGAACCTTTCACGGGTGCGGTAGAGGCTCTTGTACTTCATTACGACTCAACCGGCGACAATACCGTTCAGGACTGCATTAGTGATTTCTTTAATGATTTAAAGGATCCGTCGGTTCGTGAAGAGGTGATGGCTCAAATTATGACCTCAGTAAAACCTCCCACCCTTCAGATGCTGCTTTCCTCGTGCTGGCAATCGGGGCTCGACTATTCGGCATATGCCACCGACCTGGCCGCTATCTTTGTTAATGCAGACCTTCCTGCAGCCATCGAGTGCATGACTGTAATAGAGGAATCTGTATCAGGAATAACTGAATCACATAAGGAAGGGATACTCAGCCTTCTTGACGGGATTATGGAGAGCGGCGATCCGGCAAAAGTGGCCCTTGCCGGCGAACTTAGCCTTATACTGCGGCAATAGTCTCCTGCAACGATCAGTGTTTCTTCAGTCGAGTGATGAGAAATACTTCATAAACTGTGTCCTTTCAAATACGGCAGGTTTCTCATAGTTGGCATAGTTGAGCCTGCCCCTGAAATCTGCAATATTACCGAATCCTTTAAGGTCCATCCAGTCCGAGATCTCCCCGTTCATGGTCTTCAGATGCTTTACTCCTTTTTCATAAAGGGCCGAACATACCTGAACGGAATCTGCACCTGCAAGGATGTACTTGAC
>JAVEZD010000030.1:14028-20334 GCA_034003165.1 Bacteroidales bacterium
TCTTCGAAAAGAGATTTTAGCACCACTGCTCCGGCTCCGTAATCCTCGGCTTCCCTCACATGATCAAGGGTAGAGGTAAGCTTGCTGCTTCCTGCAATAAGCGGACTCTTAAGAGTCAGTCCCAGATACTTCGTTTCAAGTTTATTCATAGCCATATGTTTTTACCTGTTTCGTTCACCAAAAATAAGACTCCCGATCCTTACCATCGTGCTTCCCTGCTCAATAGCAGTTTTGAAGTCGCCCGACATACCCATTGATATCTCGCTGAAAACCTCATCATTATTCATATATCTCTCCTTTATTATGCTGAAGCTCTTCTTCAGAAAAGCAAATTCAGAGGCTACCTTTTCAATGTTGTCAGTAAAAGTTGCCATTCCCATCACACCGCAAATTGCTACATTCTTAAAGTCACCGGGTCTGTTATCGCGTAACATATCTCCCAACTCCTGCATGGTAAAGCCGAATTTGCTTTCTTCATCGGCTATATGGATCTGGAGCAGGCATCTGATTATCCTTCCGGCCTTTGCAGCTTCATCATTTATGGTCTTAAGGAGCCTGTAACTGTCTACAGATTCTATCATACCAATAAAGGGAGCAACAGATCTTATCTTGTTTGTCTGGAGATGTCCGATGATATGCCATTCGATATCGGCAGGGAGTTTGTCCTTTTTTGACAGCAGTTCCTGAACCCTGTTCTCTCCAAAGATCCTGTGTCCCGCCCTGTATAGTTCCATGATCTCATCTGTGGTCCTGGTCTTGGTCACTGCAACCAGTTTTACAGTTTGGGGGATCTCTTCTTTAAGTGTATTATAACTGTCTGTTATATTCTTCATCTTACAAATGGAAACAGTCAAAGTTAACTATACCCTTCCGGATTGCACATGACGAGTATCAGCAATACAGGCAGGGACACAAAAAAAATTCCATGTTCCGGGGTCACCGGAACATGGAATCATAGGTAAAGTACTCACCTCAACAGGTGTATAACCAGGCCGCTTCTAAGCTTGGGCTCAAACCATGTAGATTTTGGAGGCATAATATTTCCTGTGTCAGCAATATCCATCAGTTGTTCCATAGAAACGGGATAAAGGGCGAAGGCAACTTTCATCTCGTCGTTGTCGACCCTTCTTTTGAGTTCACCCAGGCCTCTTATTCCCCCGACAAAATCAATCCTTTTTGACCTTCTGAGGTCCTGTATATCAAGCAGAGGAGTAAGAATCTGTTCTGTAAGAATGGTTACATCCAGGACTCCGATTGGATCGTTATTGTCATAGGTACCTTCCCTGGCTTTCAAAGAATACCATTTCCCTGAAAGATACATTGAGAATTCGTGAAGCTTACGCGGTTTATAAATCTTCTCCCCCTTTTCCTTAACTATAAAACTCTTATCAAGATGCTCAAGAAACTGCTCTGGCGAGAGTCCGTTAAGATCCCTGACCAGCCTGTTATAGTCGATGATCCTCAGCTGGTTATGAGGAAAATGGACAGCAAGGAAATAATTATATTCTTCTTTCCCGTTATGTGAGGGGTTTTTACTTCTCAGCTCCATCCCAACATGGGCGGCAGCGGCAGTCCGGTGATGTCCGTCGGCCACATATGTATACGGGACCTTTGTAGCAAACAGCTTTTCCAGTGTCTTGTTAGTCTGCTTGTCCCTGACAACCCAGAAATGGTGTCCGAAGCCATCGTCAGACTTAAAGTCGTAGTCGGGTTTTTCTCCGGCCACTATTGCTGCAACGATGTCGTCAATCTCCTTAACAGCATGGTAGGCAAGGAACACAGGCTCTATATTTGCCTCGTTAGTCCTTATATGCACCATTCTGTCGTGCTCCTTATCGGGCCTGGTAAGCTCATGTTTTTTGATCACGCCGTTAAGGTAGTCGTCGACAGAAGCGCAGGCAGCAATTCCGTACTGTGTTCTGCCAGCCATAGTCTGGGCATATATATAGTAATGTGGTGACTCGTCCTGGACGAGCCATCCGTTCTTCTGCCATTTCTGGAAGTTATCGAACGATTTTTTATAAACCTCTTCTGCATGGATATCGGTTCCGGGGGGAAGGTCTATTTCGGAGCGGGTTATATGCAATAGTGAGCTTTCCCTGCCTTTGGCCATAGACGCGGCTTCTTCAGTGTTCATCACGTCGTAAGGGAGGCAGGCAAGATCTTTCACAAGAGATGAGGGGGGCCTCAGTCCCCTGAAAGGTTTTACAACAGCCATCTTTTCGCCTGTTTGGTTTTATTTATTTACCCTGAACTTTTCGTTACCCGTCTTAAAATAATCAACAATCTGGCGTGCAGCTGCCACACCAGCGTTGATATTGGCTTCTGACGTCTGAGCTCCCATCTTCTTGGCTGTGAAGATAAACCTTCCATTATACTTCTCTTCAAATACGGCCTT
Source organism: Bacteroidales bacterium (assembly GCA_034003165.1). GTDB lineage: Bacteria > Bacteroidota > Bacteroidia > Bacteroidales > VadinHA17 > LD21. Next base: position 16,427 of record JAVEZD010000030.1, read on the forward strand.
TGACTCGGGTTCGACATCAGAAAGGTATTTAATATCCGATCTCTCTTCGAAGACCCTGAGAAGACCTGCCTCATCGATAACCTCTTTTCTGGCTGTGTTTACTATCACTGCACCGGCAGGCATGCTTTTAAGAAGGTCGTAGCCAATTGATTTCTTTGTCTTTTCGTTTGCAGGGATATGGATAGAAACATACTGGCATGTTGAATAGAGTTCCTCCCGGCTTTTGCATACCTTTATTCCGGCAGCCTTTATGGTCTCTTCATCCACGAAGGGATCCCAGGCATAAATCTCCATACCAAAACCTTTGGCTATTTCGGCAACATATTTTCCAACATTGCCATAGGCATGGATCCCCAGTTTCTTCCCACGGAGCTCGGTTCCGGATTTTCCTGCAAAACCTCCCCTGGCCTGAAAGAGCATCATCTCAAAAGCCAGTTCAGCAACTGCATTTGAGTTCTGCCCTGGAGTATTCATTGCCACCACGTTATGGGCTGTACAGGCAGCCAGATCAAGATTGTCATAGCCGGCTCCGGCACGTACAACTATTTTTAGTTTCCCGGCAGCGTCAAGTACCCCTGCCGTGACAAGGTCGCTTCTGACAATCATGGCATCGGCATCGGCCACTGCTGAAAGAAGTTCTTCTTCACTTTTGTAGTTCTCAAGGAGGACAAGCTCATGGCCGGCTGCATCTGTCACTTCGCGGATAAGTCCGACGGCCACCGGGGCAAATGGTTTCTCTGTTGCAACAAGGATCTTCATATGTATGGTTATTAGTTATTAAACATTATTAAGGGCTGAAAAAGAGGCGTATCAGTTTTTAGCCTCAAACTCTTTCATGGCATCTACAAGAACCTTGATGCTCTCAACCGGCATAGCGTTGTATGTTGATGCACGGAAGCCACCAACTGATCTGTGTCCGGCTATCCCTACTATACCCTTTGACTTGGCAAAATCGGAGAACGGAGCTTCCAGTTCCTTATATTCATCGGCCATAACAAAGCAGATATTCATAAGCGAACGGTCCTCAGGATCCTTGATGGTGGGAACAAACAGCCTGTTCCTGTCAATCTCATCGTAAAGGATGGCTGCTTTAGCAATATTGATTTTCTCAATGGCTTTAATACCACCCAGTTCCTTCAGCCATTTGAGTGTCTGCTGGGCAGCAAACACTGCAAAGCAGGGAGGCGTATTAAACATCGATTCTGACTTGATGTGTGTTCTGTAGTCGAGAATGGTCGGAACAGGCCTGCTTACCTTACCAAGGATGTCTTCTTTAACAATAACGACAGCCACACCTGCCGGGGCAAGATTCTTCTGGGCGCCTGCATATATTAAAGAATATTTCGAAACATCAAAGGGACGGCTGAAGATATCTGACGACATGTCGGCTGCAACGGGCATGGGCACATCGGGTTCCTTTCTGAGCTGGGTACCAAATATGGTATTGTTTGTTGTAACATGGAAATAATCAGCATCAGCAGGTACTGTATAGTTTTTGGGAATATAACTATAGGTCTTGTCCTTTGATGAGGCAACTTCAACCACTTCTCCATAAAGTTTTGCCTCTTTGAGTGCCTTATTTGCCCATTCACCGGTATTGAGATAAGCCGATTTTTTATTCATAAGGTTCATAGGCACCATGGCAAACTGAAGGCTGGCTCCACCACCCATAAAGATAACCTGATATCCTGAAGGCACCTCGAGCAACTCTTTTACAAGAGCAATGGTATCGTTCATACATGCAATGAATTCCTTACTCCTGTGCGAAATTTCAAGGATAGACAGACCGGTTCCTGCAAATTCCCTTATTCCCTCTATGGATTTGTCAATGGTGTACTGACTTAATATTGAAGGACCTGCAAAAAAATTGTGTTTTTTCATAGTAAATATAGGTTATAATTAAAACAAAACAGACTTGTTCAACTCAAAACAAAATTAACAAATTGTTATTTGATTAACACTAAAAACAGATTTATGGCTTATAAATTTTTAACTTATTATCAACAAGGATTCCGTTTTCTACAACAGGCACACTTCCTGCCAGGTCAAAGCTGAGACAGTAGTCTATACAGTCGTCGAGATTCTTGTTTCTCAGCCTGGTCCTCTGGGCCGCCTTGTCAATATATCCCGGAAGGTCATCTTTTGCCATCGCCCACAGATCCAGGGCAGCCAGGGTTGAATCACATATTGTTGAATATAAGCCTGTACCCAGAAGCCTTTCGGCAAAGGCCCCTGCGCATATTGTATCCTCAAGGTTGAACCTGTTCTTCCATCCGGCACAGAAGAGTACCACATCCCTGTCCTGGGCTTCGAGCCATCTGACCATGGCGCTTATATTAAGGAACGATCCGATGCCTATCGCACCGGCTTCAGAGGCCAGCTTTATTATTCCTGTACCGTTGGTTGTGCTGTATACAATGGTCCTGCCTTCCACCCTTTCCCTTGTGAAGTTAAAGGGAGAATTGCCGAAATCGGCAAAATCAAGTACATAGCCATCGCGTTCAGCCGCAACAAGGAAGCCCTTGTTCTTGTATTCCCTGGCCTCTTCAATCCCTGCCACGGGAATAACTGACTTTACCCTGTTCTCAAAAGCAGTGCAGATAGCCGAGGTTGCCCTCAGAATATCCAAAACGACCACAACCGAATCCAAATGATTTTCGGGCTCATAAAGTGCCGGTGAAAAACATGTCTCAAGATTTCTTTTACCCATTCACCATAATTTAATAAAAAGATCCCCGGTCACGTATGTCAGACAGACAGGCGCAACCGGGTCACAAAGATAATTTTTAACTTCAATACATCAACTTGCTTTAATAAAAGGCATGGTCACCACCCTGGCTTTCAAATCCTTGTTGCGTATCCTTATAAAGATTTCCGTTTCCGGCTTCCAGTAGCCCTCCTTCAGATAGCCCATACCTATTCCCTGCTTCAGAACCGGCGACATGGTTCCTGAAGTGACTTCTCCTATCACTTCGCCTTCTCTGTTTACAACCTCATAATGCTGACGGGGTATTCCTCTTTCTTCCATAACAAAGCCTCTGAGCTTTCTCTTCACTCCTTTTTCCTTCTGCTCAAGAAGCAGTTGCCTGTCAATAAAATCCTTCCCCTCAGTAAACTTTGTTATCCATCCCAGTCCAGCCTCAATCGGAGAGGTCTCATCATTTATATCGTTACCATAAAGACAGTAACCCATCTCGAGCCTGAGGGTATCCCTGGCTCCCAGTCCTGTCGGTCTGATCCCTGCTTCCCTACCGGCCTCGAAAACAGCGTTCCAGAGCTTCGGGCCATATTCGTTCCTTACATAAATCTCACAACCCCCTGCTCCGGTATATCCTGTTGCAGAGAAAAGCACATCCTTAATCCCGGCAAAATCGATAACCCTGAAGGTATAATACTCCATGTCAGTTACATTGACAGAGGTCAGCTTCTGCATCGCATTCATGGCCCCGGGCCCCTGTATCGCCAGCTGTGCAATGTTGTCCGAATCATTGTAAAGTCCTTCCCCAGGCCTCAGACCAAACTTTTCACCCTGGGCCACGCACCAGTTCCAGTCTTTTTCAATATTCGCCGCATTAACAACAAGCAGGTAACGGTCGGGACCAAACCTGTAAACAAGAAGATCATCCACTATACCTCCTTTGCCGTTGGGAAAGCATGTATACTGTATCTTGCCATCATGAAGAAGACTTACGTCGTTAGTTGTTATATACTGAAGAAAGTCTGTAGCAGCCTCACCCTCAACGCGAAACTCTCCCATATGCGAGACATCAAAGACACCGATGCCCTCCCTCACATTCATATGTTCGTCGTTAATACCCGTATATTCAACAGGCATTTCAAAGCCGGCAAAAGGTATCATCCTGGCCCCTGCTTCGTGATGGAAATTATTAAAGACACTCTTTTTCATC
>JAVEZD010000031.1:0-11003 GCA_034003165.1 Bacteroidales bacterium
TGATGAAAAACAGCGTTTATTCAGGGTCGTTGTTTCATTCAACCATGAAACAGGGTTTTGCCGTTTTACTGGTCTCTCTTCTGTCAGCCGGCTATTGTTTTTCCCAGATGCCGGGTGATAAGATAAGGCTCAATCAGCTGGGATTCTATCCAAACGCCACAAAGATAGCTGTGGTTGTTGATGGCGAAAGTACAGATTTCAATATTAGAAAAGCGGGTTCCGGAAAAATAGTTTATAGTGGGACACTTGGTGAACCAAGAAAATCGGATTTTTCTCCGCGTATAACCAGAATTGCCGATTTCTCAGAACTTAAGAAAAAAGGCAGCTATATTATGGAGGTTCCCGAAACAGGAGAGTCATTTCCTTTCGAAATAGGCGCTTCCGTTCTGAGGGATCTTTCCATAGGTGTTATCAAAGGTTTTTATTTTCAGCGCATGTCAACACCACTTCCCGGCAAATATGCCGGTATATGGGAGCGTGAAGCCGGACACCCCGACACCGTGGTAATTATTCATCCTTCGGCTGCCTCTCCGGGCCGGCCCGAAGGTTCTTTTATATCTTCACCAAAAGGCTGGTACGATGCAGGAGACTATAATAAGTATGTGGTGAACAGTGGAATAACTATGGGTACTATGTTGTCGGCCTGGGAAGATTTTTCAACGTATTTCGCAAAGCTGGACCTTAATATTCCGGAAAGCAGTAATAAGGTCCCGGATCTTCTTGATGAGATCCTGTGGAACCTGAGATGGATGCTCACCATGCAGGATCCTGCCGATGGTGGTGTTTACAATAAGGTAACGGCTGCCTCCTTTGAAGATATGATTATGCCTTCCATGGCTGTGAAGCCAAGGTATGTGGTTCAGAAGGGAACAGGTGCTACCCTTAGTTTTGCAGCAGTGATGGCCCAGGCCTCAAGGATAATGTCTCAGTTCAGTCAGGCCCTGCCGGGACTTGCCGATTCGTGCCTGACTGCCGCTGAATATGCCTGGGTATGGGCCCGTAATAATCCAGGCCTTGCCTATAACCAGAATGCCATGAACAAAATCCATAAACCTGAGATAAGCACAGGAGGATATGGTGACAATAACTTCTCTGATGAGTTTATCTGGGCAGCTGCTGAATTGTTTATTACAACAGGCAACGATACTTACTATTCATCTGTCAGGATGATGCCCGATACGCTCATGCCACTTCCTTCATGGGGTAATGTAAGACTACTGGGATATTATTCACTGGCAAGGTTTAACACAAAGCTTAAAGGTGTCGCTGCAACAGATTTTAATGAAATTGAAAGGAGGATAATAAGGTCCGCTGAAGGACTTATTAAAGGGACTTCTGAACAACCTTACAACACGGTTATGGGGAAATCGCGCAGGGACTTTGTCTGGGGAAGCAATTCGGTTGCTGCCAACCAGGGGATACTTCTCATTCAGGCGTATAAACTCAGCGGGGACAGGAAATTTCTCGAACATGCACTTGCCAACCTTGATTATCTTCTTGGAAGGAATGCGACAGGTTACTCCTTTGTAACCGGATTCGGCCATAAGACACCGATGTTCATTCATCACCGACCTTCTGAAGCCGATGATATACCTGAACCGGTACCCGGACTGCTTGCAGGTGGTCCAAACCCCGGTCGCCAGGACGGTTGCGATTACCCATCCGACATTCCCGATGAGGCTTATTCTGATTCAGTATGCTCCTATGCATCCAATGAAATAGCAATAAACTGGAACGCCCCCCTGGTCTATCTTGTTGCAGCCGTGGAAGCTTTGATAAGGTAAAAGAAAAAATTGCCGTGCAATTCAGGAAACTTTATTAATTTTATCGGAAATTAATCAATCCTAATCATGAAAAGGACAGTTTTTTATACTCTAACAATCTTGTTTGCAGCTACTCTTTTTGGAGGTTGCGGACAACAAGCAAAAAACAAGGATATGGTCAGAAAAGAACTCTATGGTACACACGACGGCAAGGATGTATATCTTGTCACACTTACAAATAAGGCAGGCAATGTTCTGAAGCTATGTAGCTACGGTGCGAAGATCACATGGATCGAGGTTCCGGACAGAACCGGAAAGAAGGAAAATGTCTCTTTCGGGTTTGATACCTTTGAAGAAATTCTTAAGGGAGATCCATATTTCGGTTCAGTTGTCGGTAGATATGCCAACAGGATAGCAAGGGGTAAGTTTTCGCTTGACGGGCAGGAATACACCCTGGCAATAAACAACGATCCCAACTCTCTGCATGGCGGTCCCGGTGGCTGGCACAGTGTTGTCTGGGAGACTGTTGACGCCGGGAATCCTGAAGAAGCAGCCATCGCCTTTACATATAAGAGTCCGGATATGGAAGAAGGATTCCCCGGTAATATGGATGTGAAGGTGGTATATACCTGGACCGATAACAACGAGATAGTCCTTGATTATACATGCACCACCGATAAGAAAACTGTTCTTAACATCACCAACCATGCCTATTTCAATCTTCATGGTGCAGGTAATGGAGATATTCTCGATCATGAGATAACAATTAATGCTTCAAACTTCATCCCTGTGGATTCCACACTTATACCTACCGGGGAAATAAGACCGGTAGCAGGGACTCCTTTTGACTTCAACACACCTCATACAGTGGGTGAAAGGATAAACGGAGATTATGAGCAGCTGATTTTCGGGAAAGGCTATGATCACACCTTTGTATTTGACAAAAACAGTGAAGTAGGAGCCAGCGTTTATGATCCGGTAAGCGGAAGATTCATGGAGGTCATATCAGATCAGCCTGGTGTTCAGTTCTACTCGGGGAACTTCCTCGATGGGACTAATATAGGTTATGGAGGAAAACCTTTCATCTACAGGTCAGGCTTATGCCTCGAAACAGGTCACTATCCTGACAGTCCCAATCAGCCGTCTTTCCCATCGACAATACTAAACCCCGGGGAAACATTCAGCTCAAGAACCATCTACCGTTTTTCAGTAAAATAAAACTACCCTGCAAGGTCACCGGATATGAGAATTTTAATTTTTTCATATCCGGTTTTTTTATTTCTTTGATAGGTGTAATAGATGGCAGACGGATATTACGAATACTGTATCATGAATACAAAATTTCCGGCTGTTGATGGATTACCTGCCAGTTCCGATGTTTTTCCCTTCTGCGGAATATTATCAGAAAGAGAGGAATGAGGGATTTTATGGCTTTTTTATCAGATGTTGACAACCTGTATTTTTTTAACTCCATTTTTTGATAAGAATAAGTAACAGAGAGATAATAATCAATTCACATTTAATTAATTATAATTTAAAACTAATGCATATGAAAAAGCTTTTTATCTTCAGCTTAATGTCAGTAATGTCTGTTCTTGCCTTGGGCCAGGGCCAGGGCCAGGTTCAGGGCCAGGGACAACCCAGACCCGGAGGTCCCCCCCAGGCTGATCCAAACAGGATGACACCACAGATGACAGAAATCATGGATCCTGAGGTGCCTATCATTACCCCCGGAGAAAGACCGCAGGATGCTCCTTCTGATGCCATAATTCTTTTCGATGGTACCGATATTAACAATGAATGGACCGACTCAAGGGGTGAGCCAACAAAATGGATAGTACAGGACGGGGCACTTATCAGTGTTAAAGGTGCCGGAGATATAAAGACAAAGCGTAAATTCAACGACTTCCAGCTGCATATTGAATGGAAAACACCCACAGAGATAACCGGAACAGGCCAGGGCAGGGGTAACAGCGGAGTTTTTCTCCAGGGACTTTATGAGGTTCAGGTACTCGACAGCTACGATAACCGCACCTACCGCCACGGCCAGGCAGGAGGTATTTATAAGCAGTATGCCCCGCTTGTAAACGCCAGCAAACAGCCGGGAGAATGGCAGACCTATGATATCATATATACTGCCCCGAGATTTGCAACTGATACTCTGGTTTATTTTACACCTCCCAGGGTTACCGTGCTTCATAACGGAGTACTTGTTCAGAATAATGTCAGCCTGAGAGGACCTACAGAATATATCGGAATACCAGAATATTTCATAAAGAAGCACGGAGCTGAGAGTCTGGTTCTTCAGGACCATAGCAATCCGGTGGCGTTCAGGAATATATGGATCAGAGAACTGTAAAGCCAGGAGGAAAATATTTGTAAAAGCCTGTCAGAACCTTTGATTTGCTATTTATAAATAGTTTTTTGATCTTTAAGTCATATATGTATATATAAAACTATTAACCATGACAACCAGAAGAGATTTTATTAAAAACACAGCAATTACTGCTGCCGGCATCGGGGTTGCATCGTCAATTGTGGGTGCAGTTCCCGGATGTGCTCCGAGTGATAAGATAAATGTTGGCCTCATCGGATGCAACGGAATGGGCTTCAGTAACCTGACTGCCTTCCTTGAAAATCCTGAAGTTGAATGTCTGGCATTGTGCGATATCGATGACAGCGTTCTCAACAAGAGGGCAGCAGATGTCGAGAAGATGAGGGGAGCAAAACCTGCAAACCTTTATAAGGACTGGAGGCACCTCATCGATAACAAGGATGTCGACGTAGTCATTGTTGGTACGCCCGATCACTGGCATTGCCTCCAGATGGTTGCTGCATGCCAGGCCGGCAAGGATGTCTATTGCGAGAAACCGATGGGAAGGACCATCGAGGAATGTAATATAATGATCAAAGCTGCAGAGAAATACAAGAGTGTGGTTCAGGTAGGGCAGTGGCAGAGAAGCGATCCGCACTGGCTCGATGCAGTAGCTTTCCTGCGTTCGGGTCAGCTTGGCAAGGTACGACTGGTAAGGGTTTACTCATATCAGGGATGGAACACCTCAATTCCTGTTGTTCCGGATGAACCCGTTCCTGCAGGAGTTGACTATGACATGTGGCTCGGGCCAGCCCCTTCAAGGCCTTTCAACAAAAACAGGTTCCACTTTACTTTCCGCTGGTTCTGGGATTATGCCGGCGGTCTTATGACCGACTGGGGTGTTCACCTCCTCGACTTCGCTCTTTACGGGATGGACGTAACAACTCCCAAAACGGTTATGGCAATGGGTGGCAAGTACGGATATCCTGATGATGCCTGCGAAACACCCGACAGCCTTCAGACAATTTATGAATTCGACGGCTTCAATGTTCTGTGGGATCATGCAATTGGTATCAACGACGGAGCTTATGGCCGTAATGCCGGTCTCGGTTTTGTCGGAGAAAACGGCACCCTGGTTGTCGACCGTCAGGGATGGGAGGTAATACCCGAGGTAGTGAATGGTGTTACCCGTATGGAGGCCAAACCACTTGTCAAAGGAAGCAATGAAGGCCTCAAGAATAATGTCAGAAACCATCTCGACTGTATAAGAAAGCGTGACAGGAACACTACAGTTAATCCTGATATAGCTGGACATATTGCCAAACTATCAGCTGTTGGTAACATAGCTTACCGCACAGGTAAAAAACTGATTTGGGATGGCACACGGTTCACCAACGATGAAGAAGCCAACTCTTATCTGGTACCGCAATACAGGGCTCCCTGGACCCTTCCGAAGATCTAGGACTCTTTTTTTGAACCGCCGTTGGCTGAGGCAGTAATGCCGTTTGCTGAATTGCGGCTGAGAGTGAAATTATATGCCGGATGTGAAAGGAATAATTTCTTTTCATATCCGGCTTTTTTTTATACTTTCAAGGTTGTAAATCATAAATTTTTTATCATGAAGAAAACTTTGACAATCATTCTGTTAGGAGCACTGGCGTTGATGTGGAATACAGCCATTGCCCAGCAGCCTGCCGGTGGTTTTCCTTTTCAGAATCCTTCACTGACAACAGAGGAGAGAGTTGCGGATCTGGTGTCGAGGATGACCCTTAAGGAGAAAGCCGACCAGCTTCTCTATACATCACCTGCTATCCCTCACCTCGGAATCCCCAGCTATAACTGGTGGAATGAAGCACTTCACGGAGTTGCAAGAGCCGGATATGCCACTGTTTTTCCTCAGTCGATCACTATTGCCAATTCATGGGACCAGACACTGATGTTCAACGTGGCTACTGCCATTTCAGATGAAGGCAGAGCCAAATATCATGAATTTCAGCGCAGGGGAAAGACCGGGATCTACCAGGGACTCACATTCTGGTCGCCCAACATCAATATCTTCCGCGATCCAAGATGGGGAAGAGGTCACGAGACCTATGGAGAAGATCCCTTCCTTACAGGAACCATGGGTTCGCTCTTTGTTAAAGGCCTTCAGGGTGATGACCCTAAGTACCTTAAGACAGTAGCCACGGCAAAACACTTCGCTGTACACTCGGGTCCTGAACCCCTGAGGCACGAGTTCAATGCAAAGGTGAGCGATGTTGATCTTCACGAAACCTACCTGCCTGCCTTTAGAAAACTAATCACCGAAGCGGGTGCATATTCGGTTATGAGTGCCTATAATATGTTCAGGGATTATCCGGCAGGTGCCAACCCTATACTCTACAACATTCTCAGGAATAACTGGGGATTCAAGGGTTACATCGTTTCCGACTGCTGGGCTATTTCTGACTTCTACAAGTACCAGAACTTCGTTAAGGACGGTGTCGAAGCTGCTGCAATAGCAGTTAAGGAAGGAACCGATCTGGAATGCGGATTTGAATACTCAAACCTTCTAGAAGCAATTAAAAGAGGCCTTCTTACTGAAGCCGATATCGACAGGGCTGTAAAAAGAGTGTTTACGGCCCGCTTTAAACTGGGGATGTTCGATCCCGATAACATGGTGCCTTATGCCCAGATTCCTTATTTCGTAAATACTTCAGATTATCATAACGGACTGTCAAGAGAAGCTGCCAGAAAATCGATAGTCCTTCTCAAGAATGACAACAACATACTTCCCCTTGATAAGAATATAAATACCATTGCTGTCATTGGTCCTAATGCCGATAACTTTGAATCACTGATTGGCAACTACAATGCCATACCGAAAAATCCTGTTACAGTACTCCAGGGTATAAACAACAAGCTGACTCCCGAAACAAAGATCATTTACGCTGAAGGAAGCGACCTGGCTGATGGTATCCATAACCTCAGCGTCATACCTTCACGCTACCTCGAGACCCCCGAAGGGAAACAGGGTGTGCTTGGTGAGTATTTCAACAACAGGGAGATGAAGGGAGAACCTGCCTTTACCAGGATCGACGACCAGATCAATTTCTACTGGGAGAACCTCTCTCCTTCTGCAGAACTTCCTGATGATGATTTCGGAGTGAGATGGACTACCTACCTTGTTGCTCCTGTTACCGGGACCTATGCACTGGGAACATGGGGATCGTCAGGTTACGAGATGCTTGTCGATGGCCAGAGAGTAGTCAATTTCCGTAATGAACACCATGCTTTCCATCAGGAATATTCCATTGATCTTCAGGCAGGGAGGAAATATAAGATCGAAGTCCTCTACAGAAACTACAGTGGGGATGCAGATATGAAACTCCTCTGGGCCCCTCCGCGACCGGATATGACACAGAAAGCCGTGGCAGCCGCCAGGGAAGCTGATGCTGTAGTCCTTGTTCTGGGCCTTTCACAGCGACTCGAAGGAGAGGAGATGAGCATCAAAATCGACGGATTCCTCGGAGGCGACCGTACAAGTCTTGACCTCCCCGCAGCACAGGAGAAACTTATGGAAGCCGTAATAGAAACCGGTAAACCGGTTATCGTGGTTCTGATGAACGGAGGCGCTCTTTCAGTAAACAAGGCACAGGAGAAAGCTGCTGCCATCCTTCTGGCAGGTTATCCCGGCCAGCAGGGAGGTAACGCTGTTGCCGACGTACTTTTCGGCGACTATAACCCGGCAGGACGTCTCCCTGTAACATACTATAAGTCTGTTGACCAGCTGCCTTCTTTCGAGGACTATAACATGGAAGGAAAGACTTACAGGTATTTCAGAAAAGACCCCTTGTATGCTTTCGGTTACGGCCTCAGCTATACCACATTCAGCTACACAAACCTTGTTGTTCCTGAAAAAGCAGTCGCGGGTGAGAAGATAAAGGTTAAAGTGACTGTTACAAATACAGGCAGCAGGGAAGGAGATGAAGTCGTACAGCTTTACCTCAATGATGAGAAAGCCTCAACACCCCGTCCGGTAAGACAACTCGAAGGATTTGAAAGGATAAGCCTTAAGCCGGGTGAAAGCAAGGATGTTGAATTTGAACTAGATCCCCGTCAGTTCTCTATTATAAACAATAAAAACAAGAGAGTTATTGAACCCGGATATTTCAATATAAGCGTGGGAGGAAAACAACCCGGCTTCAGCGGATACCTCGACCCTCAGTTCACACAGACTGTGACGGGAAGGCTCAGGCTGACAGGCAAAGCTGTTGAATTCCCGAATTAAAGGAACATAATGGATTAGATGCAACAGGGAAAAAATTTCCTTCAGAAGCGTGTAAACCTTTTTGATGGCATTTCGTTTGTCGCGGGATCAATGATAGGTTCCGGGATCTTCATCGTAAGTGCCGATATTGCAAGAAATGTCGGATCTCCGGGCTGGCTGCTTATGGTCTGGCTCATCACCGGTGTAATCACCATAATTGGTGCGGTCAGCTATGGAGAACTGGCAGCTATGATGCCAAAAGTTGGCGGACAATACGTTTATCTCAAAGAGGCTTACCATCCACTGGTAGGCTTTCTTTTTGGATGGACAACCTTTCTGGTTATTCAATGCGGCTCAATAGCTGCCGTTGCCGTGGCTTTTGCCAAATTCTCAGGTGTGCTGGTGCCCTGGATCTCCGAACGAAATGTAATCCTGAGTGCCGGTCCCCTTGATTTTAATTCAACCCAGCTTGTGGCAATACTGTCAATAGCCTTCCTTACCTGGCTTAATACAAAGGGTATTGTCACGGGTAAAAGCGTTCAGAATATTTTCACCTCGACAAAGGTGATTGCACTCGCCGGCTTTGTGATTCTTGGACTACTGGCTGCAGGCAGGGTCAATGCCTTTGAAATAAACAGGGAAGTATTCTGGCAAGCCTCACAAACAGGTCCCGGAAACCAGTCCATTCCCCTGGCAGGCTTCGCCCTCGTTGCTGCTGTGGGAACTGCACTGGTGGGTTCACTCTTTGCATCCGACGCCTGGTATAACCTCACATATATCTCAGGCGAGATAATTAACCCGAGAAGAACCCTCCCTCTGAGCCTCTTCTTCGGTACTCTGATAGTATCGGTGATTTATATGCTCACAAATTTTATTTATATAGCAACACTCCCTCTGGCAGGCTCGCCCGAGGGAGCCGACGCCTTCAGCAGGGGAATTGCCTTCGCTGCCGACGACAGGGTGGCAACCTCATCTATGAGCGTTATCTTCGGCGATTATGCCGCTGTAATAATGGCCATTTTTATAATGATAAGCACTTTCGGCTGTAATCATGGTCTTATCATAGCAGGCCCAAGGGTCTACTATGCCATGGCCCGCGACGGTCTTTTCTTTAAAAAAGTTGGCAGCCTTAACAGGAACGGAGTGCCGGGCTTCGCAATTGTCATACAGGGAATATGGGCAATACTCCTGTGCCTGTCGGGAACCTATACCGACCTGCTCGATTATGTCATCTTCGCCGTTCTGATATTCTTTGTCATCACCATCCTTGCAATTTTTATCCTACGCAAAAAACGACCCGACATACCCCGACCATATAAGGCCTTCGGCTACCCCGTGGTGCCTGCCCTCTATATCTTGGTGACCTCGGTTATAATGGTTATACTGCTTATATATAAACCAAAATATACATTTCCCGGACTAATAATAGTACTGCTTGGAATACCGGTATACTATATATGGAGGAAGTTTTCATCGGGCTATCCACTGGAAGAGGAGGATGGTGAAGACACAGAGGACTGACATCCTCATCTTGTATTAACTGATCCTGTGACCGGTAACTGAAGTCATTATATAGTTTATAAATTTGTTTTTCTTAAAGCTTTTGGTAAATTTGATATAATTAGTGTAAATTTAACACCAATTATATATTTATTGGTTATTTTCATTAAAAACACTTAAATAATCTGACCATGAGGAAACTATTGTATCTATCGTTATTTGTCCTGCTGGCTGCTGCCTGCACATCCGGACCAAAGGTTCAGAGTGGACCGGAGACAGGAGTGATTCAGAACCCTTCGGCTGAATTTACTGACGGCTCTGAGGTTAATGGATGGACCCCTGATCAGCGTGCAAGGGGTGCGGTTCATTTTTACGACAATGTCGCGCATGACGGCACAAAGAGTCTGTTTATAAGTGCCGACAGGCTTACTAATGGAAGATGGACCACTGAAGTTCTGCTTAAACCCTGGTCAAAGTACAGGTTTACAGGATGGATTAAAACAGAGAATATAGTAACAGAAAATGGTAAAGGTGCGGGATTCAGCATGTCAGGACTGGAGGTTGAGCCTACAGGATTCACAGGCACCAACGACTGGACCATGGTGGAATATGAATTCGAGACAGGTAACGACGACTGCGTCACCATTGCCTGTGTACTCGATGTTGCCGGAACGTCAAAGGGAAGGGCCTGGTTCGACAATATGGATATACAGTATGTCTCTTCGGAGAAAATCGCCACCGACGTAAAGATCGACCTTGGCAAGAAAGCTGAACCAATGCCTGTATATATCTACGGCCAGTTCATTGAACATCTTGGCCGTTGTATCTACGGAGGTATCTGGGCAGAGATGCTTGAGGACAGGAAGTTCTGGTATGTTCCCGGCACAAGGGAATCGCCATGGAGAATTACCGGTGAACGCGAAATGCTTTCAATGGATAGTAATGCTCCCTTTACAGGAGCACAGACTCCGGTTCTTTCAGTGGCCGGAGATAAGAAAGCTGTCCTTTCACAGGAGAACCTGGGCCTGAAGGAGAACCTTGGATATAACGGAAGGATAATACTTAAGGCATCGGGGAATATTGAAAAGGTACTGGTTACTCTTAAATGGGGAAGCAAAACCGATGTTGAAGAGATAACAGGTATTACAGGAAAATATGAAAGCTATCCACTTAGTTA
>JAVEZD010000031.1:11103-13320 GCA_034003165.1 Bacteroidales bacterium
AGGGAGAAAGCTGTTGCTCACAGGGAGTACAGGCAGACCATTCCTGCACTTGATGGCAAGGATATCCGCATCTGCATGGATGAATGGAACTACTGGTATGGACCGCATATCTACGGCGAACTTGGAACCAGGTATTTCTTCAGGGATGCCATGGGTATTGCTGCCGGACTTAATGAATACTCAAAGCATTCGGATATCATTTATATGGCCAA
Organism: Bacteroidales bacterium; assembly: GCA_034003165.1. Classification (GTDB taxonomy): domain Bacteria; phylum Bacteroidota; class Bacteroidia; order Bacteroidales; family VadinHA17; genus LD21. The sequence goes on from JAVEZD010000031.1 coordinate 11,316, forward strand.
CTATGCCCAGACAGTGAATGTCATCGGGTGTATCAAGACCAACACCACACATTCTGTATTTGATGCTACAGGACAGGTTCTGAAGCTCTACAGGGAGAAATTCGGATTTATCCCTGTTGAACTGTCAGGAGAACTCCGTCCGTTGGATATAGGAGCCACCCTCACTGAAGACGGCACTATCCTTACTCTGTCAGTTGTCAATCCGACAATGGAGAAAGTTAGCTTCCCCCTGGCACTGACCGGAGGATCTGCTTCAGAGTCAATGGAACTATGGCAGGTTACTGCCCCGGATGACATGTCGACAAATGAGCCCGGGAGGGAGCCTGCAGTTGTAATTGAAGGCCCTTCAACAGTGAAATTCTCAGGTAGCATAGAAGTTGGTCCGGCTTCAATAAACATTTTCCGCATCCCGCTTACGGGAATCTGACGTAAGTTGTTTTCCCGGGTTTTGGTTTGAAGTGCAAACATAAGATGAAACATTTCTTATGTTTGCACAAAAACCCGGATCTTCTCTGATCCGGCAGTTTTTTTCTGTATCTTGAAAAAATGTTACCCGGGAGATTCATAGAACGTATAAGGGAACAGCCCTATCTTAATGCCGGATCTTTGATTGAAGCGCTCGAAAAGCCTTCTGTCGCTTGTATCAGGACCAATCCTCTGAAGTGGGATCATATTCCGGCAGACAGTACCAGGGTACCCTGGTGCTTAACCGGCTGGTGCCTTGATGCCAGGCCTTCCTATACTCTCGATCCCCTGTTTCACGCAGGGTGTTACTATCCCCAGGAATCTTCGTCGATGTTCCTTGAGGAGGTCTTCAGACAGCTTTTAAACGGAAGAAAGGGCCTCAGGATTCTCGACCTGTGCGGTGCTCCCGGAGGTAAAGCCACTCACCTGTCGTCACTGGCAGGAGAGGAAGGACTAGTGGTTGCCAATGAGGTGATAAGATCCAGGGCATCTGTCCTTGCCGAAAACATCTCAAAATGGGGATCTTCAAATACCCTGGTGACAAACAGTGATCCTTCGGATTTCAATAGGCTGCCCGGATTCTTCGATGTGATACTTGCCGATGCACCCTGCTCGGGAGAAGGAATGTTCAGAGATCCTGTTGCCATTGCTGAATGGTCGGTTGAAAACACAGCTCACTGCTCTGAACGTCAGAAACGCATTCTGGCCGATGTCTGGGATTCACTAAAGGAGGGCGGACTTCTTATTTACAGCACATGTACATTCAATCCGGCAGAAAACGAGATGAACATAAAATGGCTGACCGAAAACCTTGATGCGGAAAGCCTTGATATTGACATAAGTGCTTTCCCCGGGATAACCGAAATAAAATATCATGGTGTGACAGGCTACGGCTTCTATCCGGGAAAAATAAACGGAGAAGGACTGTTTATGTCAGTTGCCGTAAAGAAGGGAGCGACTCCGGATTCTCCGGGGAGGGGAAAGAATCCTAAAAATGACAAAAAGCCGGGCAGGGCTGAAAGTGCAGCAATAAGCAACTGGCTAAAAGGAGATGCGGATAACCTGGTGATGTATGGGGACAATATAATAAGGATCCCATGTGATAATGAAACTTATAATTCACTACGTGAAGCTCTGAGGTTTCATAGGGCAGGCACACTGATCTGTACAGTTAAAAGAGACAGTTATATTCCTTCTCATGAGCTTGCCCTGTCGGCCAGTCTGAATAAAAATGCATTTGAGAAGGCAGAAGTAAGCTACGAAACGGCAATGTCGTACCTGAGGCGCGATAACCTGCAGATCGGGGATGCCCCTCATGGATGGTTTCTGGTGAGTTACAGGGGAATAAACCTTGGCTTTGCCAATAACCTTGGTAAAAGGATAAACAACTATTATCCAGTCGAATGGAGGGTAAGGATGAGAGGTCCTGGCGAAAGCGGCGGGCCTGTTCCATTGACATGGTGATATTATAATCTTTGTCAAAAGCTTTTTACCTTAACAGGAAAATGGCCATGGATAAGATAACTCGCGAATTTCAGGT
>JAVEZD010000031.1:13420-17350 GCA_034003165.1 Bacteroidales bacterium
CTGGTTGAACGTATTCCCGGAACGGCTTCAGATGTAAGTCCCGACTCTGTCACTGCAGAAGGTTTCGGTAACTTTCTTTCAAAGGTCTTTGATGAATGGGTTAAGAAAGATATCGGAACAATAAAGATACAGGTGATAGAGGAAGCACTCAGGCCGGTATTTGGCCAGGCTCATACCCTTTGCATCTTCAGGGAGAACTGCGGAGGAGTACCGGTTGTCGAGCATAACGGCGATTTTTACTCATGCGATCATTATGTTGATAAGGAACATCTTATAGGTAACATAACCACTTCTGACCTTGCCTCCATGCTTGACAGCAGCAGGCAGAAGGCATTCGGAATGGCCAAATCACTCACACTTCCAGCTTTTTGCAGGAAGTGTGAAGTGAAGGATATGTGCAATGGTGAATGTCCGAAGAACAGGTTCCTTTACAGTCCAGACGGAGAATATGGTCTTAATTACCTGTGCAGGGGTTACAGGCTATTCTTCAACCATGTGAGGCCGTTTGCTGAAGCTGTAGCTTCAGTATGGCGGAGTCAGGAGGGTAAATCCCTGTGACTTTTCCTACTTAAGCTTTTCCCTGAAGAAAGCAGTAGTCCTTTCCCATGCCAGTTTTGCCGCCTTTTCGTTGTAACGATCAGCATTGGTGTCGTTGTTAAAGGCATGTGATGTTCCCTCGTACATGAAGAACTGGTATTCCTTGTTATTGGCCTTCAATGCAGCTTCAAAGCCGGCTATTCCGGCATTTATCCCCTGATCGTTTTCAGCATAGTGGGCCATGACGGGAGCCTTTAACCTGGCCACATCTTCGGCCGAAGGCTGCCGACCGTAGTAGGGTACTGCAGCATCCAGGTCGGGGGCGTTGACAGCTACCTGGTTGGTCATTGCCCCTCCCCAGCAGAAACCTGTGCAGCCCACCTTCCCGTTTGAAAGGGGATGGGTTTTCAGATAAGCCACGGCAGCGACAAAGTTTTTGGTTGTTTCTTCACTGTCAAGTTTCCTGAACATCTCGCCTACATTACTTACATCTTCGGGAGTACCTCCAAGTGGGGATAGAGCATCGGGAGCAACAGAAAGGAAGCCCTCCCTGGCCATTCTTCTTGTAACATCCTGAATGTGCGGGACAAGTCCACGGTTCTCGTGAATAACGATGACAGCAGGGAATTTAGTCCCTTTATCCGGCCTTGCCATAAAAGCTCTCATCTCGCCGGTCTCAGCAGGGTATTTAATAAACTCAGTTATCAGACCCTGATCCTGTACAGAAGCAGAGGCAGGAGCCGCTGCAGCGTTTTCCTCCAGCAGGGGTAGCATACTCATGGCTGCTGCCGTGCTCCCGGTCACAAGTGCAAGTTTTTTAAGAAAAGTCCTGCGATCGAGCATCCCCTTCCTGAAATCGTCATATAAACCAGTAATTCTTCTGTCCATAGCTTTTATATTAATTTTAAGAGACTCAAGTTACAAAAATGTAGAGATATTTGGAACCTTAAGAATGTTTTTATTGTTTAAACATTTATTAAATTGTCGGAGATAATATTCTAAAGAATCAGATTATGAAACAGGACATTGAAATTGCTCAGGCGGCGGCCATAAAGCCCATAGTCGAAATAGCTGATAAGCTTGGAATTCCCAGGGATGATCTGGAGATGTACGGTAAGTACAAGGCTAAGATCCCTCTTCACTTCATTGATGAAGAGCGTATTAAAAATGCCAAGCTGGTTCTTGTAACGGCAATTACCCCCACCCCTGCCGGAGAGGGAAAGACTACAACATCAATAGGTCTTGCCCAGGCTCTTAACAGGATAGGCAAGACTACCACAGTTGTTCTCCGTGAACCTTCGCTCGGTCCTGTTTTTGGTATAAAGGGCGGAGCAGCAGGTGGTGGTTATGCACAGGTTATCCCTATGGAGGATATTAACCTTCATTTTACAGGAGATTTATCAGCTGTTGAAAAAGCCCACAACCTTCTGGCTGCGCTTATCGACAACAATATCCAGCTTAAAGAGGGGAACCTGGGTATCGATCCCAGGACCATTGAGTGGAAACGTGTAATGGACATGAATGAACGTTCGCTAAGGGACATAGTCATCGGACTGGGAGGTACAACAGAAGGGATTCCCCGGCAGTCGGGGTTTAACATAACAGCTGCCTCGGAGGTGATGGCAACACTATGTATGGCTCAGAGTCTTACCGACCTTAAGGAAAGGCTTGGTAATATTTTTGTGGGATACACTTATGACGACAAGCCTGTTTTCGCCAGGGATCTGAAGGCAAACGGAGCCATGGCCGTTCTTCTTAAAGATGCAATAAAACCGAACCTGGTTCAGACCCTTGAGGGGACTCCTGCCATCATTCACGGAGGACCTTTTGCAAACATTGCCCAGGGTACCAATTCGATCATTGCCACAAAGACAGGATTATCGCTTAGTGATTTTGTTGTTACAGAGGCTGGCTTTGCCAGTGAACTCGGAGCTGAAAAGTTCTTTGATATAAAATCCCAGTTTGGAAACCTTAAGACAAACGCCGTTGTAATAGTGGCTACCATCAGGGCACTTAAATATCACGGAGGAGCGAAACTTTCAGCACTCCAGACCGAAGATCTTCCTGCACTTGAAAAGGGTTTCGATAACCTCGACAAGCATATCGAGAATATGAAATACTTTGGTTTTAATCCTGTGGTTGCCGTCAACCGCTTCGATTCAGACACGGAGGAAGAGATTAGTCTGCTTACCAAACATTGCGAATCCGTTAACGTAAGTGTTGCGCTTAACGAGTCGTGGGCAAAAGGAGGCGAAGGAGCCATTGATCTGGCCTGGAAAGTTATTGAATCAATAAAGACCTGTCCCGATTGTTTCAGGCCCCTTTATGAACTATCATGGCCCTTTGAGAAAAAGATTGAGACCATATGCAGGAAGATGTATGGTGCCGACCACGTTGAGTATACAGTTAAGGCAAAGAAACAACTGGATAAGATTGATCAGCTGGGTCTGGGGCATCTGGCTGTCTGTATTGCCAAGACCCAGAAATCACTCTCTGATGATCAGACCAAAAAGGGACGTCCACAGGGATTCACTGTAAAGATAAGAGAAGTGGAACTGTCGTCGGGAGCAGGATTTATTGTACCTATTGCAGGGACTATAATGAGGATGCCCGGACTGCCTCAGTATCCGTCGGCCGAAAAGATAGATATTGATGCCGATGGAAACATCACGGGCCTCTTCTGATGCCCCGAAGCATTTCAGCTATTATTCTTGCCGGGGGAGAGGGTAAGCGCCTTCGCAATCCGGTAAAGGCAAAGATCTCAGTCGGAGGGAGGCCTGTTATAGACGGGATACTTGAGAAAATTGACGGTATCTTCAGCGAGATAATAATTTCTTCAAACAACCCGGCAGAATTTTCGGGTTATGAAACCTGTTCAGTTGTTACTGATATTTACAAAGGAGCAGGACCCCTGGGAGGTATTCATGCAGCCATGACTTTCTCTGACAGTGAAGCATTTTTTGTCCTTGCCGGTGATATGCCTTTTCTTGACAGGGACCTGATATTACGCATGACAGATTATTTTGTTGAAAAAGCACCTGTTATTCTCGTTCCCAGAACCGGCAGCATGTCAGAACCATTGCATGCTATCTACAGCCGTAAGATTCGTCCTGTAATAGAAGAACTGATTTCAGCTAACAGGAACTCCTCAGTAAGGGATCTCTTCTCCCCGGATATTACAGAATGGTTCGATCCGGGCACTTCCCCTGCCATACAGAGAGCTTTTACAAACATTAATACGCCCGAAGATCTGAATGCCATCGCCGACCCTGATGATTTAAAGGAATTTTCTTAATTTTATCCTTTAGCCTGAACCGGGCTGCCTGATTATAACCGAATGTATTACATATAAAAACACGCATGCCGTACAATCAAAATCATATTATGATGAAA
>JAVEZD010000031.1:17450-20217 GCA_034003165.1 Bacteroidales bacterium
TGATGAAAAGAATAGTCCTGTTTGTCCTGGTGATTGTTATGTCATTACCAGCCTGTAAAAGGTATTCATCCTATGAAGGAGTTCCTTTTGAAGAAACTGAACCACGCGACTGGGAGAATCCCTCAGTGGTCAGCCGCAACAGGGAGGATCCTCATGCAAGCATGATCAGCTATCCCGACGAACTGTCTGCCCTTGAGGCCAGAGAGGCAGTCTCTCCCAATTACCTGAGTCTCGACGGGATATGGAAGTTTCATTGGGTGAAGACTCCTGAAGAAAGACCGTACTGGTTCTTTAAGGATGATTTTGATACACGTGAATGGGATGATATTGAAGTGCCTTCAAACTGGCAGATGAAGGGTTATGATGTACCTTTTTATGTCAACATAGGTTACGGCTTTGAGAAAAACCCTCCCTTCATCAGTCACGACTGGAATCCGGTAGGATCATATAAAAGAGAGTTCAGGGTACCTGAAGGCTGGAAGGGTAAGGAAGTATACCTGCATTTCGGGGCGGTAAGCTCGGCATTCTATGTATGGATTAACGGACAGATGGTCGGGTACAGCCAGGACAGCAAGACCCCGGCTGAATTCAATATTACAAAGTACCTGAAAAAAGGCAGCAACTCGGTTGCGGTTGAAGTTTACAGATGGTGCGACGGAAGTTATCTTGAGGACCAGGATTTCTGGCGTCTTAGCGGAATTCAGCGAAGCGTCTTTCTTCATGCAAGACCCGTAACCCATATAAGGGATTTCTTTTCAAAGGCTGATCTCGAAAATAATTATACAGACGGAAGACTCGACCTGAATGTGGAAATTGAAACTTCAGGAGAGGCATCGGGGCAGGGTTATGTTGTTGAAGCATCACTGTTCGAAGGAGACCTGAAGATATGGACAGCCTCGGGGAATGTTGAGATGAAACAAAAGACAGCTTCAGCGGGCCTGACATCACAGATACCCGGGGTAAAGAAATGGAGTGCTGAAACCCCTTACCTCTATACCCTGGTCATTAACCTCAAAGATGACTTCGGAAACATTCTGGAGAGCGTCAGCAGCAGGACCGGTTTCAGAAAAGTTGAGATAAAGGACTCTCAGCTTCTTGTCAACGGGGTGGCAATATATCTGAAAGGGACTAATCTCCACGAACATCATGAAGTGACAGGACATGTTATTGATGAAGCCACCATACTGCGGGATATTAGGGTGATGAAGAGTCATAATATAAATGCAGTGAGGACATCCCACTATCCCCAGCAGGAACTGTGGTACGAGATGTGCGACAGGTATGGTCTGTATGTCATTGATGAAGCCAATATAGAATCACATGGTATTGGCTATAACAAGGATATAACCCTGGCTGACAAGGAGGAGTGGGCTGAAGCCCATCTTACAAGGATGAAAAGCATGGTTGAGCGGGACAAGAACCACGCTTCGGTCATTATCTGGTCGATGGGCAATGAGGCCGGCGATGGTCGTAATTTCGTCGATGGATACAACTGGATCAAAAACAGGGATAATACCCGGCCGGTACAGTACGAGAGGGCCGAAAAAAGTACAAACACCACCGAAAGGCATACAGATATCTATTGTCCGATGTATGCCCGGATTGAGAGTATAGAAAACTACGCAAAGGATGAAAAGAACGACAGACCCCTTATACTTTGTGAATATGCTCACGCCATGGGCAATTCAACAGGAAACCTTCAGGAGTACTGGGATGTAATAGAAAAATATCCGAAGCTTCAGGGCGCTTTTGTATGGGACTGGGTTGACCAGGGTTTGCTGGAGACCGATGAGGCAGGCGTTAAGTACTGGACCTACGGAGGAGATTATGGGGAAGAAGGGATCCCCAGCGATGGTAATTTCTGTATTAACGGTCTCGTCTGGCCCGACAGAACACCAAAGCCCGGATTGAGCGAAGTTAAGAAAGTATATCAGTATGTTGGATTTGAAGCGGTTGACCTTAAGGAGGGTATCCTGCGAATCAGGAATAAATATGATTTTACCGACCTGTCGTCTTTTATATTTGACTGGGAGGTGGTTTCCGACGGAGTAGCAGTGAAATCAGGTAAGCTTACTTTCACTACCTTCAAACCAGGCAGTGAAGAGCTGGTAACCATTCCCTATATTCCAATTTCCCCGGAGCCTGGCTCAGAATATTTTCTTAACCTAAGAGTATCAAGGAGCGATGAGTGGAATTTAGTTCCCGAGGACCATGTTTATGCCATGGCCCAGTTCGAACTTCCCTTTGAAGGGGTTCCTGTTGTTGCAAGCCGGGATGAGCTGGCAGTACTGGCAACCAACACTGTCGGGACTGACCTTGAGGTTAGCGGGACCGACATAAAAGCGACCTTCGATCTTTCTGCAGGAAGAATGAAGTCGTTTGTCTTCAAAGGCAGGGAGTTGTTACGGAAAGGACCCGAGCCCGATTTCTGGCGTCCTCCTACTGATAACGACTATGGATATGGAATGGACCGGAGAATGGGAGTTTGGAAAAAGGCAGGTGAGAGTAGCACTATCAGAAAGGCTTCAATAAACCAGCCTGAGATGGGCAGGGTAGTGGTGACTTTTGAATATGATATCCAGGATCCGGATGGAGCTAAGATTGCCGGCTTTGTATCCACATATACAATATCAGGATCAGGCGATATTGTTGTAAACAACAGGCTGTCTAAGGTATCGGATAAGATACCCGAACTGCCCAGAATGGGTATGCAGCTTCAGATCCCGGAAGAGTTTTCAAACCTTAAATGGTTTGGCAGAGGACCTCA
>JAVEZD010000032.1:0-14485 GCA_034003165.1 Bacteroidales bacterium
GGAGACGCTTCGGGTGGTCCCCCTTCTTTATGAGGTAAGCTCAACAATTGTATGGTTACTGTCAGTCAGAATATGCCTTGCCCGGCATAATAACCCGGCACTCCTTAAAGAGATTAACAGGGAATACAGTCATTGGAACTCCTTCCTGGCCGGTTTGATTAAAATAACAGATACGGAATCCCTGAAAACCCAGCGATCGCTGAGCCCTTTTCATCTGAGACACGAGGATGACAATCCTGTTAAAGAGGTTTATGAAATAATATCACTTATTACAGGTGACCCGCAGCCTGGAAAAGACGGTTCGTTCCGTGATGCGGTAAGCGAGGAAAAGAAGTATCGCAGGCTGAAGAAATTTTTTCCGGCAGAGATACCCGGGTATCCCTCGGTCATGGAAGATATTATAAACTGCGACTATAATATCATTGGGGTATGGACGAAAGCGGCAGCAATCAGATCTCTCAGTAGTCTGGAAGATAGCGATATAAAAGAATCCATTATTGCGCTTCTTTTCAGCAGGGAGGCCATTCTGAGGGAGGAGGCTGCTCTGCTCACCGGTCGCTGCAACAGGGAGGGCTTCGATGAGGTCTCTGCCAGGCTTGAAGAGAAAAAAAATACCGGGAGGATTGTAAGAGGAGAAGTTAATAATGCTGAACTGGTAAGAAGCAAGACGCTTTTCCTTTCTTCATTTTTCAATGGTATCAATGAAGAAATGATGGTACAGCCTGCCTCTAGGATGCAATTTATATCAGGCAGTGATCCTTTACCGGATTTTGTTAGTCCCGGCTTTGTACTCTGGAGTTTCGGGGAGGAGGGAGCGAAACCTGACCTGGTCATTCTATATGAGGGAACAGGTGATGCCGAAGAAAGACTTGACCATGTGAGAGGAGGAAGATACAGGTACCATTACCTGTTGCCGCTTTCTGTTGTTCAGGAGTTTTGCATACTCCATCCTCTTTATGCTAATGATGTTATTAATCTAATGGATGTAAATGAAGGATAACTTTCAGAATATGTCTTCAGGGAAAGAAAGGATATTCTTAAATAATCCCTTCCCGGGTCTCAGGCCTTTCAGAACCGATGAGAAGGAATTGTTCTTCGGGCGTCAGGCTGAAAGTCCTGAGATACTGACAAAGCTTCTTGCCAGCAGGTTTCTGGCAGTGAGCGGGTCTCCGGGAAGCGGGAAGACATCAGTTATAAACTGCATAATAATTCCCGGCCTGACTGCCATGACCGGTGCAGGCGAAAAAGGGGTGAAGGTCCTTTATTTCTGTCCGGGCGCTGACCCTCTTGCAGACCTTGTAAAGGTACTCAGTCCTGAACTTTCTGTGCTTTGTTCCGCAGATGAATGCAGCAGGCTTACCAGGGGAATAATTTCCTCAGATGAGGGCTCAGCAGAAAAGGCTTTAAGGAAGATCAGTGGCGACGGAGAGAAAAAGCTACTTGTTGTTGCGGATAACTTTGGAGATATCTTCAGATCGGGCGTTCAGCCATCGTCAGGGGAGAAGCAGGCACAGATCAGATCGCTGGTAAACATTCTGACCTCTGCTGTAAGTATGGCATCTCCTGAAGTGTTTGTTGTGATAGCCATGGATGCAGGACAGATCTCCTGCTGTTCACAGTTCAAAGCCTTAACAAGGCTTATTAACAACAGTAACCATGTAGTCCCGTGGCTGGGTCCCGATTATTACAGGGAGGTGGCAGAAAAGCCGGTGATGAAGGCGGGTGCATCTATTGATGATGAGCTTACATCAGTGCTTACCGCTGATGCAGGGGAGGATCCAGGAACCTTACCATTACTTCAACATGCTCTGATGAGGACATGGGAGCAATGGGAACAGTCGGGTTATCACTCAAATCCACTAGGGATGACCGACTACAGGATTGCCGGCAGGGTAGGATCTTCGGTTTCACTTCACGGAGATGAGATATTCAGCCATCTTGATGACAATGAGAAACAAATCTGTGAAAAACTTTTCAAGGCAATAACGGGAAAAGGAAATGACAACAGGGCAATACGTCGTCCCCTGTCATTTTCCGCTCTGCAGACTGTCACCGGCTGCACAGCTGAAGAACTAAAGGCTGTTACCGGCCGATTCAGTGATCCTTCAGTTTCTTTTCTCACTCCGGGGCCGGAAGTGGTTACCGGGGAAGATACCATAATCAACCTTTCCTACGATTGTATTATAAACAGCTGGGAAAGGTTAAGGAACTGGGTCGAAGAAGAAGCAGCATCGGTAAGGGTTTATATGTTTCTGTCAGAGGCTTCAGCGCTTTTCCAGCAGGGCCGTGCAGGCCTGCTCGAACATCCTGATCTTAAAGCTGCCATAGAATGGAGGAACAGGTATAAACCAACCCTGGAATGGGCTCAGCGATATGATCCTGCCTTTGAGAGGGCAATGGTTTACCTGAGGACCAGTGAAAAGGAGAATCATGAGAAGGAAAACAGGAAATATCTTCTCCGCAGACAGAAGACAAGAAGAAGCCGTATCCTGTCAGGCATTCTTGGTGTAACGGCCCTCCTGGCTTCCGTACTAACCATTTATGCACTTTTTATGCGGTACTCAGCCCGTAACGCCCTGAGAGAGGCTGAGGCAGGTGTGACAGAGCTTGCCGCCAGGAAAGATGCAGCTGAACAGTATGCTGCCCTCGTTCTTGAAAAATCGGTAGGGACAGACTCCGTCATTTCGGCTCTGACAAGCAATTTTGAAGAGACTCAAAGACAACTCGATGAGAAAAATCAACTTATAGACCAGGTGGAAGATGAAATTTCAGCTGAAAGAGGCATCAGGACAGGAGTGATGCGACAATATGACTCTATTGCAAATGAGAAGAGACTGACAGACAACAGCCTTATCCAGGCAGTCACCGAAAGGGATGAGACGCTGCGAAGGAGGATGCTCGCCATAGCCCGGTCCATGTCGCTTCGATCGCTTAAGAGGGAAGAACCCATTGACCTCAGGACCCTGCTTGCTTACCAGGCTTATCTGTTCAATACGCGAAACGACGGACTGCAAAACGATGCAGATATTTATCACGGACTTTACCAGGTTGCCAAAGAGCTGGGACATCCCTACCTTGAATCGTTTGACGGACATTCGGGAGAGATTACAGGAATTGCATATGTCCCCGGCCGCAGGGAGTTTTTCACCTCTGGCACCGATGGCAGGATCATTAAATGGGATATGAACGGAAACAAGACCGGCCTGGAAATAATCTGGTCCAACGGAGATATTGCCGATGTCCTGGCCGTCAGTCCCGATGCAGAATGGCTTGCCTGCGGAGGAAGGAACTCTTCAATAAGACTCATTCCTGTTGAAGGGACCGGACTTGGCTATGAACTTAAGGGACACAGTGGAAGAATAACATCACTGACCTTCTCATACGACGGAGAGTATCTTTATTCAGCGGCCCATGACGGGAAAGTATTTAAATGGAACCTGAGGGCAAGAACCTCAACTGACATTACATCAGGTGAAAAAGGGATAATATCAGTCGACCTTTCTATCAACGGAAGGAGCCTGGCAGGAATAACCTCCGACGGAGGAGCTGTGGTCTGGGATCAGCAGAACGGAAGGCCGGTCTTTTCACTAAGTCCTTCAGACAGAAAAATTACCAGCCTAAAGTTTCAGCCTGGAGGTGACAGACTTGCTGCAGGCTACGATGACGGACTGGTTGAGATATGGGATACCAGGGATGGTTCTAAGATATGGGAAGCCAGGGCCCATGAAAAAGAGGTTACTGGCATCAGGTTCAATGAAAGGAAATCCCAGATGGCAACAGCCGGCAGGGATGGGACTCTGAGGTTATGGGATACAGACCATCCGGCCGAATTACCTGTTACCTTCACTGATAACGGAGGACCGGTTATAGCCATCGAATTCAGCCCTGACGGGAATCTTATAGTTTCGGCGACAGAGTCAAAAACTGATAATCTGAAGGCACGGCCTGCCGGAGCAGATCTTCTGGCGGGCGATATCCTCACGAAGATAAAAAGGAACTTCAGCCCTGGCGAATGGATGGCTTATGTAGGTGACGATATTGAATATGAAGAGACTGTAAGCAAGTCTGATTACAATATACTGATAAAAGAATTAAAGTAGATATATTTGCGGCGCCGTAAATTACTGCAGAAAGGGAAGGATCAGAGACGGCTTGATTCAGGCTGCAGGTTCCTGGCCTTGCAGCAGGAAAGTTATTAACCAATAAAAATCAGGGATGTTATTGAACCTTTTATAAGGACTAAGGTTTGAAAGATAGAAACGTATATAAAAATGAAAAACAGAAAAACTTTATTAATGATACTCGACGGCTGGGGAATAGGAGATGGTTCTGCCGCAGATGTTATCAGCCAGGTTCCTACACCGGAACTTACATATTTTAAAAATAAATATCCCAACTCCAGTCTGCATGCCTCAGGTGAGGACGTCGGACTTCCTGATGGTCAGATGGGTAATTCGGAGGTGGGACATCTGAATATAGGTGCCGGCCGTATTATCTATCAGGATCTTGTAAAGATAAACAGGGAATGCAAGACAGGGGAGATCAGGAACAACAAGGTGCTCACGGAAGCATTATCCTACGCCAGGGATAAGGGCAGACAGGTCCATTTTATGGGACTGCTGTCTGACGGCGGGGTTCATTCCCTTGACAGGCACCTGTATTACCTGTGCGATATTACAAAAGACTATGGTATCAGTAATGTATTTATTCATGGCTTTGGCGACGGCAGGGACACTGATCCCAGAAGCGGAGCCGGATATATGAGAAACCTTGTGGAACATCTGAAGACATCGAACGGCAGGGTGGCCTCTTTTATTGGCAGATATTATGCTATGGACAGGGACAAGAGATGGGAAAGAGTTAAGGAAGCTTACGACCTTATTGTAAACGGAAAAGGCACACCCGTCACTGATGTTGTTGAAGCAATGGAACAGTCGTACAGGGACGATGTCACCGACGAGTTTATGAAGCCCCTGGTAGTGGTGGATAATGAAGGAAATCCAGTCGGGAAGCTGAAGGATGGTGATGTTGTTATTTTCTTTAACTTCAGGAACGATCGGGCAAAGGAGCTTACCATTGTTCTTACCCAGAAGGACATGCCGGAATTCGGTATGAAAACAATGCCGCTTCACTATTGTACTATGACGCCTTACGATGCCACTTTCAAGGGCCTCCATATAATTTATCCAAAGGAAAATGCAGGAAATACGATTGGGGAAGTCATCTCAAAGGCGGGCAGGTCGCAGCTGAGGATTGCCGAGACTGAGAAATATGCCCATGTGACATTCTTCTTCTCAGGAGGCAGGGAGGAGGTCTTTGAAAACGAAGACAGGATTCTTATTCCCTCTCCAAAGGTTGCAACATACGACCTTCAGCCCGAGATGAGTGCCTATGGTGTCAGGGATGCTGTTGTAAAGGCTATCGGGACGGGCAAATATGATTTTATATGTCTCAACTTTGCAAACGGTGATATGGTAGGGCATACAGGTATATATGAAGCAATAAGAAAGGCCGTTGCCACTGTTGATGAGTGTGCTGGAGCCGTTATCAGGGCAGCCAGGTCAAACGGATACGATGTTCTTGTTATTGCCGATCACGGCAATGCCGACAAGGCTCTTAATGAGGACGGGTCACCAAATACTGCCCATTCACTTAATCCGGTTCCCTGTATTCTTGTCAGCGATGACTATAAAAATATTGGTGAGGGCATACTTGCCGATGTGGCACCCACCTTGCTTAATATCATGGGTATTGACATCCCTGCCGATATGACCGGAAAGGTACTTGTCAGCTAAAATGACCTTCAAAGCTCATCCTTGCCGGTAGTGTATAAATATTGCGGATCCGGCGCAGGGGGAAGTAATAATAAAAGGTATTCTGAACAATCCGGTATGCTAAGAATAGGAGACACAATTTTCAGTCTTGATGTAATAGAAAAGAAATTCAGGTGTAATCTGCCATCCTGTCTGGGAAACTGTTGCAGGTACGGTGATTCGGGGGCTCCTCTTTTAAAGGAGGAAGCTGACATACTCGAAAAGATATGGCCGGTGGTAAGGGATTATCTGAGGCCTGAAGGAGTTGAGGCAATTGAGGAGAAAGGGACCAGCGAACGGGACTTTGAAAATGACCTGGTAACGCCTCTGATAGGTAAAGAGGAGTGTGCCTACACCATTTTTGAAGGGGACATATTCATGTGCGGGATTGAAAAGGCATGGACTGAGGGTAAGATTGATTTCAGAAAACCTCTGTCCTGTCATCTGTTTCCTGTGAGGATAAAAAGATACACGGATTTTACAGCAGTTAATTATCAGCAACTGGCTATATGTTCGGCTGCCCGCGAATTCGGGGAAGCTGAAGGAGTATATGTTTACAGCTTCCTGAAGGAGCCTCTTGTAAGGGCCCTCGGGCAGGAACTGTATGACGAACTGTGCATTGCAGCAAATGAACTAAAAAAGAGGAGAGAATCATGAAAATGGTAACAGATTATATTTCAGCCAACAGTGAAAGGTTTCTTGTCGAACTGGCAGGTCTGATCAGGATACCCTCGGTTAGTGCCAGGGAAGAAAACAGGGAAGATATGTTTCGTGCAGCTGATTATCTGAAGGATTCGCTTTTGAAAGCTGGGGCAACCAGTGCAGGGATATTTCAGACAGCAGGCCATCCTGTTGTCTATGCTGAGAAGATCATTGGTAATGACAGACCCACAGTTCTGGTATACGGGCATTATGATGTTCAGCCTGCCGAGCCTCTTGAACAATGGAAAACAGAGCCTTTTGAGGCTGTGATAAAGGATGGACGGATATGGGGACGGGGAGCGGATGATGACAAGGGTCAGCTCTTTATGCATGTGAAGGCTTTTGAGATAATGAATAACACAGGAACCCTGGCCTGCAATATCAAGTTTATGATAGAAGGGGAAGAGGAGATAGGGTCGGCAAACCTTGAGAAATTCTGTTCAGACAACAGGGAGATGCTGGCAGCTGATGTGATACTTATTTCTGATACAACAATGGTTGCTGAAGGTATCCCTTCCATTACCTCCGGGTTGAGAGGGCTCAGCTATATGGAGGTTGAGGTCAGTGGGCCTGACCGGGATCTTCATTCGGGACTGTACGGCGGGGCTGTTCTGAATCCCTGTAATGTGCTGTGTGAGATGATTGCCTCTCTGAAGGATATAAATAACCGGATAACCATACCCGGCTTTTATGATGATGTCAGGGAATGTGATGGAGAGGAGAGGAGGATTATGGCTGAACGTCCTTTTGACAGGGAAGCCTTCGGGAAGTCTATTGGCGTCACCAGACTTGACGGGGAGGCAGGTTATTCTGATACTGAGAGAATAGGAATAAGGCCTACACTCGACGTAAACGGTATTTGGGGAGGTTTTACAGGTGAAGGTACAAAGACAATAATACCTTCAAAAGCATCTGCAAAGATATCGATGAGGCTCGTTCCCTATCAGGATCCTGAGAAGATAGCTAAACTTTTTGAAGAACATTTCGGATCAATAGCCCCGGACGGGATAACTGTAAAAACAAGTTATCTGCACGGAGGCCAGGCTTATGTCAGTCCTGTTGAAACAGTTGAATATCAGGCGGCAGCCCTTGCAATAAAGGACACGTTCGGAAAGAACCCCATCCCTGTAAGAAGCGGAGGGAGCATACCCATCGTTTCAACTTTTGAAAAGGTTTTAGGAATTAAGTCCATACTCATGGGATTCGGGCTTGATACCGATGCCATCCACTCACCCAACGAAAATTTCCCTTTAGTGAATTTCTATAAGGGTATTGAGACCATACCTCTCTTTTTCAGTCACTACTACAGGCTTAAAAAGTAGCATGTATTCTTATGTCAAAATCTGCTGAGACGCTTAAAAAATCGAATCCAAGGTATTGTAGATTTTAAAAAAACGGTATCTTTGGCAGGTTAAGTTAGTAAAACCTAAATCTATTTAGTATGAAGAAACTATTTCTGCTGATTGTTTTGTTTGTGTTTATGGGTTCTTCGGCCCTGCTGGCACAGACAAGAGTAATTACAGGTACTGTTACCTCTGCAACAGAGGGGGAGGGAGTTATACCCGGAGTATCTGTATTCGTGAAAGGTACCACGATAGGTGCCATAACCGATGTTAACGGACGATATTCAGTAAACGCCCCTGAATCAGCCGCCACCCTTGTTTTCTCATTCGTGGGAATGACAACCCAGGAGGTTGAGATAGCAGGCAGATCAACTATTGATGTTGTTCTGACATCAGAACTTATCGGACTGAATGAAGTTGTTGTAACGGCTCTCGGTATTAAAAGGGAGAAACGTGAGATAACTTATCAGACTCAGAAAGTTGATATTGAAGAGCTGGCAGTTGCACAGCCTACAAGGGCCACCTCGGCTCTCGCAGGGAAAGTGGCCGGTCTTCAGGTCAACGTACAGGATAACAGTGTTAACCCTACCACACAGATTGTGCTCAGGGGCTTCCGCTCAATCTCTGCCGGAAACCAGGCCCTCGTAGTAATTGATGGTGCAGTTTCATCCATTGGTGCTTTTGATGACCTCAACCCCAACGACATTGCCGACATCAGCGTGCTCAAGGGAGCAACAGCAGCAGCCCTTTACGGCTCCCAGGCCGGTAACGGTGCTATAATCGTTACAACCAAAAAAGGACAGGCAGGTCAGAAATTTACTGTTGGTTTGAATTCATCCTATACCTCCGACCAGGTTGCCTATATGCCGAGATTCCAGAGTGAATATGGTACAGGATGGGAAGGAGCTTACGATGCTATCGAGAATACAAACTGGGGTCCCAGGTTTGACGGAACCCTCCGTCAGATAGGTCCCACCTTCCCCGATGGTTCATATCAGACAGTTCCCTATGCCCCTGTAGCAGATAACCTTCTTGAATTTTTTGACAAGGGACATAACTTTAATAATACTGTATACCTCAGTGGAAGTAATGAAACCAGTAAGTTTTATCTCTCTGTCGGAAATCAGGCCGCAACCGGTATAGTACCCAAGGACAAATATGGCCGAAATACTTTCAGAGCCAATGCCAGTAAGACACTTGGTGATGTTGAAGTATCAGTAAACGCCAGCTATTTCAATGATAAAACGGAAGAAGCAGGCGACTATATGGGTGATCAGGACAGACCGCTTTACTGGTTCCTTCTCAATACTTCGGCAAATATCCCTCTGAGCAGATATCAGAACTGGAGGACAGATAAATATTCGACTCCGAGCGGATACTACAACGGATACTATGAGAACCCTTATATGAACATCGATACCAACAGGGATACTGACTTCTCAAACAGGATCAATGCCAACGTTCAGGTAACATGGGACATAACAGATTTCCTTAACCTGACTGCCAGAACAGCTGTCAACAACAGCTGGGGTCACGGCAAATACTGGAGAAAGGCAATAACCTTCGATACCGAAATCAAACCTACAGGAAGCGATATTTCTTCATATGTTACTGACATGGAGTTCCAGAATTCTGAATATGTATCTGACCTCCTTCTTACAGGAAATTTTAACTTCCTTAATAATTTCTCTCTTAAAGCCATCCTTGGTGGTACAAACCGTACCTCTAAGTACAGGGATACCTACATTACTGCTCTTAACCTGAGCATTCCTGATTTCTATGATATCTCAAACGGAACAGGTGCTTTGCAGGGCCGTTATGATTATTACGATGGAGCTAAAGCCGTTTATGCTGATGTTGCTGATGCGCAGGACTATATCAACTATGGCTTCTTTGGTGACTTCACCCTTGGCTTTAACAACTATCTCTTCCTTAACTTCTCGGGAAGAAATGACTGGACTTCAACTCTGGGGAAAGGCAATAACAACTATTTCTATCCGGCGTTCGGACTTTCTTTTGTTCTGACCGATGCAATCGAAGGACTCAAAAACAATAACATCCTTTCATATGCTAAGGTTACTGCAAGTAACTCGACAGTATACAATGACCTTGCTCCCTACCAGATAAATGAAAGGTTCAGCAAGCACGGTTCTTTCCCATTCGGTACTATCGGAGGATTTGAACTGGGCGGGACAACCGTTGATGCAAATATCAAGAAGGAAAAGCTCAATACCACAGAGGTTGGTCTTAACCTGGGTTTCCTTAAGTCAAGGATTTTACTTGATGCTTCCTATTATGTAACAAAGACCACTGACCTTATTACCAATACAACACCTTCAATAACTTCAGGTGCAACCAATTTCCTTACAAACATAGGAGAACTGAAAGGCACTGGTTTTGAACTCACCATTGGTGGAACAATTCTCAACTACAGAAAACTCTCGTGGGATATGAGTCTTAACTATACCACCAACACTACCGAAGTTATTTCAATCAAGGAAGGTCTTGATGAGATCGCACTTCGTTCTACAGGTCAGTATGGAATCTATGCTGTTGTAGGCGAGGCTTTCCCGCAGATCAAAGCCAATACATATGTAAGGGATCCGCAGGGTAGGATTGTTATCGATCCCAAAACAGGATGGCCGAAAACCAATGCAGAACTTTCAAATATGGGAAGAACACTTCCTCCTCATATCTTTGGTCTGAATACTGCACTTAGATTAGCCGGGTTCACACTTTCAACAACTCTCGACTACAGGACAGGCCATGTATTCTATGAGCAGGGTTCCGATGCTATGGAATTCACAGGAAGATCCATGGAGTCTGTTTCTGCCAACAGGCAGGATTTTGTAATTCCGAATTCTGTTGTTGAAGTAAGCGATGGAGTATTTGTTGAAAATACAAACATCCCAATTGCAAACGGTCGTCAGAGCTACTGGACAGACGTTTACAACGATGTTAAGGAGAATTATGTTAAGGACGCCACTGCATTTAAAATAAGGGAACTTGCTCTTTCTTATACACTTCCGTCGGGACTTCTTAACAGGACTCCTCTTCAGAAAGTATCGGTTGGTTTTATTGCAAGAAACCTCTTTACCCTTCTTCCTGCTGAGAATGCTTTCTCTGATCCTGAATTCAACAACACAAACAACAACTCTGTTGGTATCGGCGGATACTTCCAGTCACCACCGACAAGATCGTTTGGTGTTAACCTGAATATTGAATTTTAATAACGATTAGAATATGAAAAACATAATAAAATTCGCAATATTGTTGATAGTCTTTGCCGGACTCTCAACATCATGTGGTGAAGATTATCTGGATGTCAATAATGACCCGAATAATCCTACATCGGTTTCCCCTGATCTTGTGCTTCCGGTCGCCCAGCTTTTTACAGCAAATATTATCCAGAGCGACAGGCTCCTTAACAGCCTTGGAAACATGATGATGTACAACTGGAGCCAGAGTGACGGGTATTCATGGTATACTGATGAGATGAAGTATAATGTTACATCTTCATTTTATGATGACGTGTTCAATGATACTTATTCAACTGCCTTTAAGCAATATTTAGTCCTTGATAAACTGGGAGAGGGTTATGAGCACTATATGGCCATCAGTAAAATAATGAAGGCTTACCATTTTCAGTTACTGGTTGACTGTTACGGTGATGTTCCATATACTGAAGCACTGGGTCGTAGCCTTCTTGCCACTCCGAAATACGATGATGCAGAAACTATCTATGAGGATCTGATAGTTCAGCTTACTGACGCCATAGCCATGATAAAGAATAGTGATGCTGATGCTCAGATTCAGAATCCCGGCATGGATGATGCCATTTTCAATGGTGACATGGATGAATGGATTAAGTTTGCCAATACCATTAAGGTAAGGATACTCACGCGTCAGTCTGATATGACGGGCAAGGAAGCCTACATTGAGGATGAACTTGCAAACATTATTGCTGAAGGATCAGGTTTTATTACTGCAGATGTTGGAGTTAATCCTGGCTTCGTGGTAAAGGAAAGCGGTAAGCAGAACATCATATGGGATGGTCTCGGATGGGATTATACAGGCGCTGCAACCATGAACTGGAGAGCAACCTGTGCTACCGACTATGTAATAACCTTCCTTCAGAATACCAAGGATCCCAGGATTGATTATATCTACGAAAAACCAGCTACAGGCCATCTTGGTGTTCCTCAGGGTCTGCTCGATTATGATACTCCTGTAATTGATGCCTATATGCATGAATTTGTCTCAAATATAGGCCCTGGGATTCTCAAGAGTGGTGATCAGGACGCAGTGATTTTTACTCTTGCAGAAAATTATCTTAACCTGGCCGAACTTAGAGAGAAAGATCTGCTTTCAAGTGGTGATGATGCCAAGACACTATTTGAAAAAGGCGTTACAGCTTCCTTCCTTTATCTTGGTCTTGAAGAAGCTGATGCGATAAAATACTACAAACAGGGGATGGACCTTGCAAACTATGAATTCTCAGCCAACAAGATCGAGGCTATTATTACCCAGAAATGGGTTGCCGTTAATGGCATCACTGCAGAACAATCATGGTTTGACTATACCAGAACAGGATATCCTGAAGGTATTCCTATCCCGTTGAACTATTCGAAAACACCTGACAGGCCTGTTCGGTTGTTTTATCCTGCTGGTGAGTACTCTTCAAATGGAAAGAATGTGCCAACTCAGCCTGATGCATTTACTGCTAAAATTTTCTGGGCTAATTAATCTTTAAAGGAAAGACAATTATGAAAACATTTAAATTAATTATAATCCTGGTACTGGGTCTGGCCACTACTTTCAATTCCTGCCTTGTGGACGATACCACCAAATATGATCTGAACGATGATGGAGTTAACCTGGCAGGATTTGAGCAGAACAATACCATGGTATCCAATATCGCTGATGGTACAGAGTATGACCTGCCGATGAAAGTAAAGGTAATTGGTCCTACAAGTATGAATCTTACTAACGACATCACTCTTACAATTGATGTTGATCAAGCTGCAATGCAGGCAGCAGCAACGGATAATCCCAAGTATACTCCTGCCATTGAGGGAGTTCATTATAGAATAGATGATCCGACTATCGTTCTCAAAGCTGCTGACAACTATCTTGGTTTGATAAATGTAACTATGATTACAGAGGGATTGGTTACTCCATTACCCAAGACACCCATCCTGATTCTTAAAACTGTTTCGGCAACGGGCGATCCCAACGTAACTAATAATGGCAAGAACCTTGAGATAATAATGAACTTTGCATGTTATTCAGAGTTTCAGGGTACTTACCGTGTTACACATACAAGCAGCACCGGAGCAACATTCTCAAGAATTGAAGAGATAGTTAAGGTTGATGTTGAACAGTATCTTACAGCAAGTGTCGGAACATGGGGAACCCCTCCGTTTACAGACTACGGGTTTATCTTCAATAACTCTTGTAATGAACTGTCTGTTCCTGATCAGTACCTGGCTGATTACTATTCAAATAATGTCTGGAGTCATAAGGCAGGTGCATACAACCCTGAAACGGGAGTAATAACAATTTACTACTCAATAGAGTTTGCTGCGGGTGATAGAACTTATACGGCTGTATATGAGCCTATTGAATAACAGTGAATGTAATCATTAAAAAATTTAAGCATAATGAGAAAAATTATTAAATATAAAGTACTGGGAATATTGGTTCTGCTGGCAGCTATAACCTCATGCGAGACTGCAAAGCAGGATGTTGAGCCAATAGTAAGCACAGACGGCTATCCGGTTGCGACTTTTACTCCCAAGCAGACTTACACCACTGTTAAAGAAGGTGATACTCTTGTTTATAATATTTCAATAGACAAACTGATAGACAGATCACTTACTTTCAGTGCCCGTATAATCGGAGGTAACGGTGACGATCATGATATCATAGTTACTCCCGGTGTTATCGCTCCCTATTCCAAGCAAACCTCGGTATCTGTTGTAATTCCGCAGGACTGGGATATCGAAGCAGATGAGACTATGCAGCTTGAGATCGGCATGTTCGGTATTGCTGACAGGTATGTGCTTGATCCTTCTACAGTCAATCCTGTGCTGAACCTCACAGTTAAAAATTATATTGCTAATGTCCTCACGCTTAGTATGAAGTGGGATGTTGATGTTGAAGTTCAGGAGGAGATTGAGGAAACCATTGACATTGGTTATGACCTTAACTATCTGGATACCGTAGATGTTGTTGTTAACGGAGCAGATGAGATCGACTATGATGTTTATGTGTCATCTGCAGAAGGATTCGATATTACAGACCCATGGTCAAGCGACATCTGGTTTGCATCTGAAACGGGTGATCATCCTGAGGTGATGGAGATTTCGGAACTGGAGGATGGAGAATACGTGGTTTGGGGATTCCTTTATGCAAATGGAATTGCAACCTATGTTTCTCTTTCAGATTCAACAGTTGTTATTCCGATAACATCGGTATTTGAAGTTCAGGGTGCTGAGTATGCTGAAGTGCTTCAGGATGAAAGCCAGGCAATATTTGGATACACACCGGATTATTATAATTTCGATGAAATGGTTTATGGAATCGCTGCCTATTTTTCAGTAACTGATGGAATGTATACCATAT
>JAVEZD010000032.1:14585-20062 GCA_034003165.1 Bacteroidales bacterium
TATGCTGAAGTGCTTCAGGATGAAAGCCAGGCAATATTTGGATACACACCGGATTATTATAATTTCGATGAAATGGTTTATGGAATCGCTGCCTATTTTTCAGTAACTGATGGAATGTATACCATATTGGATTCTGAAGGAAATCCTTTGGATCCTTGGCTTGTTGATATTATTGAGGAAGGGAAGGGATCTATTCCCGCATTGCTCAAAGCACCTAAAGTGAAATAGAAATTTCAATTGTTCATTAAAGAGGCTGTCCGATGGGATAGCCTCTTTTTTTGGTATGGCAGAAAAGGGAATGTATATCTAAATAAGAGAAACGTGCAGGAACAAAGAAATCAGTCCTGGATTTTTAACTTTACAAGCTCCAGCCTTGTGGCCGTAACACGCAGGATCCTGAAATGGAAGTTCTTTATCTTTATTATCTCGTTACCTGAGGGTATATTTCCGTTATGCAGGAATATAAGTCCTGCCAGGGTTTCATACTCATCTCCCTCAGGAAGCCCCAGGCCATAGGTCTCGTTAAGGTAGTCAATCTCAAGCCGGGCTGAAAACACATATTCCCTGTCGTTTATCTTCTTTTCTATGAGCTCGTTTGTGTCGTGTTCATCTTCAATATCGCCCACTATCTCCTCAAGCACATCCTCGATGGTGACAATACCTGAAGTGCCTCCGAACTCATCAACAACAAGGGCAATATTCTTCTTCTCCTCGACAAAAAGCCTTAAGAGTTTGTTTGCAGGCATGGTTTCTGGCACTATAGCCATCTTTCTCATCCCAGAGCTTATGTCAGGCGGATTTCTGAATATATCCTTTAGCTCAAAATAGCCTGTTATGTTGTCAATTGTCCCCGAATAGATAAGAATTCTTGAATAACCTGTTTCAACGAATTTCTCCTTTAGTCCTGATACCGTTCCTGTGACGTCATAGGCGACTATCTCAGTCCTGGGGATCATACACTCCCTGAGTTTGACGTTTGAAAAGTCAAGGGCATTCCTGAAGATCCTGAAGTTATGATGATCAGGCTCCGATTCCTCGTTGATCTGTCTGCTCATTTTTATAAAATGGTCCAGATCTTTCTTGCTGAAAACAAGGTTCTCCTGGTCGGCAGAATGTGCTCCGTTTTTAAAGAAAACTTTAATGAGAAGGTTTGATATTGCCAGTGTGAAGCGGCTTACAGGGGAAAACAGAAAAAAGAAAAATACTGTAGGTATACTGAGGCCCTTGAGGAAAAAATTCGGAGAAAGTGAAAAGACCGTTTTTGGAAGGAACTCGGCAACAGTAAGAATCAGTGCTGTTGAAATGATAGTGTTAACTACAAGGACAACTGCATCTGAGCCCATGTAAGGAAGAAGCATAGGTGTCAGAAGCCGTGAGAAGAACAACCCATAAACAACCAGGGCCACATTGTTTCCAATAAGCATAGTGGCGATGAATTGTCCCGGGTTATCAGCAAATTTTTTAACTATGCCTGATCCGTGTATTCCCTGTTTCCTGTCGAGTTCTATCCTTAGCTTGTTGGCAGTAACAAAGGCTATCTCCATCCCTGAAAAGAACGCCGACAGAATAATTGTAGTAAGAATGATCAGAATGCTGTCCATACTTCAAATTTACAGATTTCTTCTCTGCCTGTGCCTTAAAAAGGCAAACATAAAGGAGACAGCCGACATAATGATAAAGACAATGAAGGTGCCTGAGAATCCCTTTGAAGTAGCACTTGTGATGGCAGCTATCAGGCTCAGAAACCCTGTCGCGGTCCAGATGATTTCAAGGATCAGAAGTGACTTTTTGTTCATTGGAGACATAGAATGTTGCTGTTACATTTTTTATTTTGCGGGTTTCTTTCCTTGGGTCGTATTCAAAACCGGTTCCCATGGTTACCTGATCCTCATCAGTTATTTTGACAAATCTGTCGGTATAAAAAAGGTTTTTCTCCTGATCCCAGTATAAAAGTTCAGTCTCAACCATATTGTTTTCTGCATTTATTGCCACAACGCTGTCGCGGAGCTCCCATAGTGCCCTTGGTTCAGTGTATTTCGCATATCTGGCCGTGACGGTTGCAGTGGGCTTCTGGCTGCCTTCATAAAATACAACGTTGATTCCTGATTTGAATTCTGTATACGGGATATCGGCATTATTATATTGTTCCAGAAGGGGTGCTTTGAGTATAAGCTGCAATTTTCCTGAATCAGTAAAGACAGTCTCGAAGTCCTTTGCAGTTGCTGAAGGGAGGCTGTGTATATCATCACGAATAACAATTCCTGTTCTTTTTCTGCATGAGGAGAAAACAAGAACCCCGGCAAATATCATGAAGACAAGTATTCCAAGGTTTTGCCGTACAACCCTTTCTGTATTCATATTGGTAGTATGTCTTTAATCAGTCATACCTGCGTTTGACAAACCAGAAGTCGTAGAAGTTCAGACTTGCTCCGAATGTAATATAGTTTTCGGTATGGAGATCCTGAAGCGCTGATCCGCTCCTTTTTGTATAATCAAAAAAGAAATTTGCCTTTGAAAGCGACCTCCCCAGAGGGATTCCCAAACCCGCAGTAATGCCCCTTTCCTTTATCTGGTCGTTATTGATGACAAGATAATAGTCGCCTGTGTGGAATCCAATCCTGTATTCTATCCTTTTAAGAAAACTGTAGTTCGAGATCCAGTCGGGAATATATTCAGCCCCCAGATGCAGGGATCTTGTATCGGCAAGATAGCCGTCGGCACCATAGATGTCGCCGTCAGACCATTTTGTTGAAACCAGGTCGATGCCAACAGAATATTTGTTCTTTTTTCCGGCGGCCAGACCAAACCTGTAGGTGGGCGGTATATGAGCCTTTGTCTTGTTGTCGTTGAAATACATAAGAGTATCTTCGGTACTTGTTGAATACCCAAGGTGTATATTCTCATAATCAGACCTGTATTTCTTTCCAGCTGATACAGAAGCTCCGGCATTTATAAAATTACCGTTTTTGAGGTCGAGAGAATACTGAAGTCCGGCATCAAAATTCAAACCGCTTATCTGAAGTTTCTCAGTATTTATGAAATGGAACATATAGAGGTAATCAGAAAAAATAAGTTTGTTACTCCTTTCTATCTGTCCGAACAGAACCTTAACATTTGCTCCTGCAGATAACGACCGGGTGATTTTTATGCCTGAGCCCAGGAAGACACTTGTCAGGCTACCCGAACCGGAATGAATAGAAGCATATTCCCCCACAGACGGATCATAACCCGGGTCTCCCTCATTAACTGCTTCGGAAATTCTGTAGTAGCCATTGCTTACAGGGACCAGGCCGATGGCCAGACCAAAGCCCCTGGCTATCGGCATGCCCATAAATAAGTGATCGAAATTCATATCATCCGAAGAGTGTTTTGTACTTCCGTCCTTAAGGAAGTTCATACTGTAATCCAGTCCGAAGTCGAAGATGAAAGAAGTGGTATCAAAACCTGCATAAGAGGCCGGGTTGTTGAAATAAACCGCACTGTTGTCGCTGAAGGCTGTTCCGGTGCCTCCCATACCCTGGCTTCTGAATGATCCGGCCGGCTCAAGGGTCCCTATATTGAATCTTCCATATGGACTGTTAACAAGTTTCTGACCTGAGGCCGTAATTGAAACAAGAATGAGCAATAGGGAAACGGTATTACGGAATAGCTTGTTACGCATTGTATTCTAATATATTATTTAAACCATCAACCACAATATCAGGCATAAAAGTGACATTGTGACTTATTTTGTTTCTGAGAAATCCTCCATCACCGCCTGTGAGTACTACTTTTACCTGAGAGTATTTTTTTTCAAACGTGCGAATATACTCATTTATTTCATAAATGATCCCGGATACAACACCTGCCACTATCGCATCGGTTGTATTACGGCCCGGAGAGGTGAAGATCTCCGAAGCTTCAACAAGGGGCAGGCGCCCTGTAAATTTGTTAAGGGCTTTGAACCTTATTCCCATCCCCGGCGAAATATTGCCGCCCCTGTATGTCTTGCCCGAGAGGTAATCATAAGTGATTGCTGTTCCCGCATCTATTATAAGCACATCCGATCCGGGCCATGCAAAGCAGGCTCCGGCAACAGCGGCAAGACGGTCGGGACCTATTGTCTCGGGAGTGTCGTATTCAATCCTGAATGGCAGCCTCGATTTAGAAGAGAGAATATGTAGGTAGGGTATCCTTAATGAAACAAGATCAGAAGCAGGATCGCTGTCTTTCCTGACCGAACAGATTATTGCCTTGTCAATCTTAAAAGGCGCAAGTTTTTTCCTGAGCTCTTCATTGTTAAGATCCTTAACCCTGTACAGACTCACCCTCTCGTTTTCTTTGTAAACAGCAACCTTGGCTGCTGTATTACCCATATCAATAATCAGGTTCATGGCAGAATGGTATTATGCTGATTAACAAATATAATAAAAAGGTATGAAAGAAACCCGGATAAGAAAAATCATCCCCCCTGTGAAAGTCAATTCAGTGAAGTATCTTCAGCGATTGCTGAAAGCATTCTTATTGCATCCCTTACTCCGGGGGTATTCTTAATGGTAAGGCTCAGTTTTGATTCTTTCTGCTTTACCGACATTGTTCCGGATCTTCTGCTTACATAATTCATCAGTCTCACGAAGAGTGTGCTTCTATAGAATGGGGAATGCTGATCGGAAACAAAGGAGGCAATCATCAACCCGTTCCTCAGTATAATCTTTTCAATACCAAGCCTTATGGCAATCCATTTCAGTCTGACAATATCAAGCAGGGCAGCTGCGGGAGGCGGTATCTTTCCAAACCTGTCGGTAAGCTTATTTTCAAAGGCAGACAATGATTCTTCTGTATCTATGTCGTTGAGTTCCTTGTAGAGCCTTATCCTTTCCGGGATGCTTGAAACATAATCGTCGGGGAACATAATCTCAAGGTCGGTGTCTATCTGGAAGTCGGAGACATATTTCCGTGATCCTTTATCTTTCTCCTGTTTCTCAGATAGCTGCAATACCTCCTGATCAGTTATGTGTTCACTTTCTTTAAGTTCGGCAATAGCTTCATTAAGTATCCTCTGGTATGTTTCAAATCCTACATCGGCAATGAACCCACTCTGTTCTCCTCCAAGGAGGTTTCCCGAACCCCTTATATCAAGGTCCTGCATGGCTATGTTGAAGCCGCTTCCCAGTTCAGAGAATTCCTCAATGGCCTTTAGCCTTCTCCTGGCTTCCTGTGTCATGGTACTTACAGGAGGTGCAAGAAGGTAGCAGAAAGCCTTCTTGTTCGAACGACCTACCCTTCCCCTCAGCTGGTGGAGTTCTGACAGGCCGAAATGATGAGCATCATTGATGAAGATCGTGTTTGCGTTGGGAATGTCGAGCCCCGACTCAATGATGGTAGTGGCTACCAGAACGTCATAGTCGCCCTGGATAAAGTCGAACATTATGTTCTCTATCATACGGCCTTCCATCTGACCGTGCACTATTGCCGTCTTAACCTTCGGGCACATCCTG
>JAVEZD010000033.1:0-18341 GCA_034003165.1 Bacteroidales bacterium
ATCAGCAGACAGTAATTGATGATGCCAGAAACAGTGATGACCTTATATGCGAGATTGAAAAGGATGATGGTGATGGTTCAGGAAGGGGCTACGGAGATGTTGCTCCGGAGGTTGTGAGCA
Source organism: Bacteroidales bacterium (assembly GCA_034003165.1). Classification (GTDB taxonomy): domain Bacteria; phylum Bacteroidota; class Bacteroidia; order Bacteroidales; family VadinHA17; genus LD21. The sequence goes on from JAVEZD010000033.1 coordinate 121, forward strand.
GAGCCATCCTTACAGGCGATGACTTTGATGAGGATGGTCGGTTCGACAGTACTATACTTCAGCTCGATGACGAACCTGAACCGGCAGGAGAGGAGATCGTTTATATGGATCCCGGGTTTTCCGTTCCCGAAAAATCAGAACTTCTCGAACTTGAAAACGGCAGTACTGCTGAGACCCGGGAAAAGAAAGAAGATACCGAGACAGCAAACGATGCATCCCGGTCAGAGATGCAGGGAAGCGAAAGGAGGATGACCGAGTCGGATCTGATAGAAAGATTTATTCTGGCCAATCCAAGAATTGAGCCTGTAAGGGGAAAGACAGATGCTCCGCGTGAAGATATATCCACGCCTTTTACAGAAGACACCGGCTCTTTTGTCACTGAAACACTTGCCCGGATCTACCTTAACCAGGGCTATTATTCAAAGGCAATTGATATTTATGAGAAATTGAGTTTGAAATTTCCGGAAAAAAGTAGTTACTTTGCAGCTCAAATTGAGAAGATAAAGGAATTAATAAAATAATAATCAGATGGGTATTTATATTTTCGTATCGGTGCTGGTTTTGATAGCCTGTGTTTTGCAGATACTTATTGTCCTTGTACAGAATTCAAAAGGAGGGGGCCTGGCTGCCAACTTTACATCGGCAGGACAGTCGATGGGTGTAAGGAAAACAGCTGATTTCCTCGAGAAATCTACCTGGACCCTGGCCGGAGCCATTCTTGTTCTCTGCCTTGTTGCAACTGCCTCCATCCCCAGAGGACAGGGAGGAGAACGTTCAAGGATTGAATCATCTATTCAGAATGCTGTTGATCCGACTGCCATACCCACCCTGCCCACAGTAGTTCCCGAATCCGCCGGGACAACCTCGTCTGAGCCCGCTGAATAATCAAGCTTATAAAAATATTTTTCAAGTGTCAGTTTGTCACATACTGACACTTTTTTTGTCTTTATGACATATTTGTCTGTTTGGCATAAATTATGCAAAGGGGAAGGGTCAGATTTGATGTTTAACTTTAAAACTAGATAGAAATGGCACAATTGAAAGGAAAAGTATTAGCAGGGAAACTCCTTGTAAAACCTCAGGAAGCTGAAGCTAAAACTGCAAGCGGAATCATCATCCCCGATTCTGCAAAGGAAAAACCCCGTCAGGGTACAGTGGTTCTGGTAGGAGCTGCAAAAAAAGACGAAGAAATGGAAGTAAAAAAGGGTGATGTGGTTCTCTACGGCAAGTACTCAGGCCAGGAACTTACTATAGACGGCGATGACTATCTGCTTATCTCCCAGTCTGACATACTTTTTATTGCTTAATATAAATAACCTATAAATAATAAGAATATGGCAAAAGAGATTAAATTCAATATCGATGCGCGTGCTCTTCTTAAAGAAGGCGTAGATCAGCTTGCTGATGCAGTAAAGGTTACACTCGGTCCCAAAGGACGTCATGTTGTTCTTGAGAAAAAATATGGTGCTCCCCAGGTAACCAAAGATGGTGTCACAGTTGCAAAAGACATTGAGCTTTCAGATCCTTATCGTAATATGGGTGCTCAGATGGTTAAGGAAGTTGCTTCCAAGACTGGTGATATAGCAGGTGACGGAACCACCACAGCTACTGTTCTGGCTCAGTCGATTATCAATGTAGGGCTGAAGAATATAACTGCCGGAGCCAACCCGATGGACATCAAGAGGGGTATCGACAAGGCTGTTGAGAAAGTGATTGGTCATCTTGCTTCACAGGCAAAAGTTGTTGGTGACGACCTCAGCAAGATTGAGCAGGTTGCAAGGATCTCGGCAAACGATGATGAAGAGATTGGTAAGCTGATTGCCGAAGCTATGGGAAAAGTACACAAGGAAGGTGTTATAACAGTTGAGGAATCAAAGGGTACATCAACCCATGTAGAGGTTGTTGAAGGTATGCAGTTCGACCGTGGTTATATATCAGCCTATTTTGTCACCAACACCGAGAAGATGGAAGCTGATCTTGAGAATCCCTATATCCTCATTTATGACAAGAAGATATCTACGATGAAAGATATGCTTCCGATTCTTGAGGCTTCAGCCCAGACCGGACATCCGCTTCTTATCATTTCTGAAGATGTTGAAGGAGAAGCTCTTGCCACTCTCGTTGTCAACCGTCTCCGTGGCTCACTCAGGGTTTGTGCCGTGAAAGCCCCTGGTTTTGGTGACAGAAGGAAAGAGATGCTTGAGGATATTGCCATCCTGACAGGAGGTACAGTTATCTCAGAAGAGAAAGGACTTAAGCTTGAGCATGCTACCCTTGATATGCTTGGCTCAGCTGAGAAAGTTACTGTCAACAAGGAGAATACCACAATAGTTAACGGATCGGGTGACAAGGAAATGATTCAGGGTCGTGTTGCACAGATCAAGCAGCAGATGACAACCACTACATCTGACTATGACAAGGAGAAACTTCAGGAGCGTCTTGCCAAACTTGCCGGAGGTGTTGCAGTTCTCTATATTGGTGCAGCTTCAGAAGTTGAGATGAAAGAGAAAAAAGACCGTGTTGATGATTCACTTCACGCAACACGTGCAGCCATCGAGGAAGGTATTGTTCCCGGAGGTGGAGTGGCTTATATACGTGCCACAGCTGCTCTTGAGGGCCTGAAGGGTGACAACGACGATCAGACTACCGGAATTGAGATTGTAAAACGTGCCATTGAAGAGCCTCTGCGCCAGATAGCTATCAATGCCGGTAAAGAAGGAGCTGTTGTAGCTCAGAATGTAAAGGCCGGGAAAGGTGACTATGGTTATAATGCCCAGACTGACAAATATGAGAAACTGTTTGCAGCAGGCGTTATCGACCCTGCCAAAGTAACACGCGTTGCTCTGGAGAATGCTGCTTCAGTAGCAGGTATGTTCCTTACAACCGAGGCTGTTATCGTTGATGAGAAAGAAGAACGTTCGGCAGCCATGCCCCCGCAGGGAATGGGAGGCGGAATGCCCGGTATGATGTAGGATATAACCTTCAGTAATATTGACAGTAGAGCCGGAAATCAAACCGGCTCTACTTATATTAATTTTTTTATATTTGCACCTGATTTGAATCAAGGTTGTTAATGAACCAAATCCGCAACTTTTGCATCATCGCTCATATCGACCATGGGAAAAGTACCCTGGCCGACAGGCTCCTTGAAAAGACCAACACAATATCCCAGCGCGACTTCCAGGCACAGGTTCTTGATGCCATGGACCTTGAACGTGAAAGGGGTATAACTATCAAGAGCCATGCCATCCAGATGGAATATACCCAGGAAGGTACAAAATATCTTCTTAACCTTATTGATACCCCGGGTCATGTCGACTTCTCATATGAAGTATCGCGGTCAATAGTTGCATGTGAAGGCGCCCTGCTGGTAATAGATGCCACCCAGGGAATTCAGGCCCAGACCATATCCAACCTCTATATGGCCCTCGATCATAATCTCGAGATAATACCGGTCCTCAACAAGATGGATATGGCCAATGCCATGCCTGAAGAAGTCAAGGACCAGATAGTAGACCTGGTGGGCTGCAGAAGGGAAGATATCATTGAGGCCAGTGCAAAGAGCGGTATGGGAGTTGATCAGATACTGGAGACAATCGTAAGAAAGATACCTGCTCCTTCAGGAGATCCTGAAGCTCCGCTGCAGGCACTTATCTTTGATTCAATATTCAACTCATTCAGGGGAATAATTGCATATTTCAAGATAGTAAACGGGACACTGTCAACAGGCGACCGTGTTAAGTTTTTCAGCACCGGTCACGAGTACAATGCCGAGGAGATCGGCGTTCTTAAACTTCGCCAGACACCCCGCCAATCGATGGGTGCCGGTGATGTGGGTTATATAATTTCGGGAATCAAGGTCTCGTCGGAAGTAAAGGTTGGCGATACCATTACACATGTCAAAAATCCATGCTCCACAGCCATTGCAGGCTTTGAAGATGTTAAACCGATGGTCTTTGCGGGGATATATCCTGTCGATGCAGATGAGTATGAGGACCTCAGAGCCTCAATAGAGAAGCTTCAGCTTAACGACGCCTCTCTTTCCTTCGTCCCCGAATCATCTGCCGCCCTGGGATTCGGATTCCGTTGCGGCTTTCTCGGACTGCTACATATGGAAATAATTCAGGAACGCCTCGACAGAGAGTTCAATATGGATGTTATAACAACCGTTCCCAACGTATCCTATAAGGTATATACCACCAAAGGAGAGGTTACAGATGTTCATAATCCATCAGGATTGCCCCCTTTAAACCATATTGAAAAGATAGAGGAACCATATATTATAGCACAGGTGATTACCCTGGCCGATTATGTGGGATCAATAATGAAATTATGTATTGACAAGAGAGGTGTCCTCAGAAACCAGGTCTATCTGACAAGAGACAGGGTTGAGCTTACTTTTGAAATGCCGCTTTCTGAAATAGTTTTTGATTTCTACGATAAGCTTAAAAGTATTTCAAAGGGCTATGCCTCCTTCGATTATTACTACACCACTTACGAAGAGGCCGACCTTGTACGTCTCGATATCCTGCTTAACGGTGAAATGGTTGATGCCCTGTCGACGCTTATCTACAGGGGCCATTCAATGGAGTTCGGCCGCAAGATGTGCAGCAAGCTGAAGGAACTGATCCCCAGGCAACAGTTCGATATTGCCATCCAGGCTGCCATAGGAGCCAAGATCATTTCAAGAGAAACAGTGAAGGCTGTCAGAAAAGATGTTACAGCCAAGTGTTACGGAGGGGATATAACAAGAAAGAGAAAACTCCTTGAGAAGCAGAAAAAGGGTAAAAAACGTATGAGACAGGTAGGTAACGTCGAAGTGCCCCAACAGGCCTTTCTGGCGGTACTGAAACTCGACTGAGAGGTAGGTCTGTATGTTTGTCAGCAGATAAGCTTATACCCTCTTCCGTGAACATTCAGAATCTTTACTGAAGGATCTTTCTTGAGATATTTTCTCAGGCGGGTGATGTAGACATCCATGCTCCTTGCATTAAAATAGTTGTCGTCGATCCAGATGGTCTTCAGGGCATAGTTGCGTTCAAGGATTTCGTTGTTGTGTCTGCACAATAGCTCAAGAAGTTCTGATTCCTTTGTTGTAAGCTTTATTGGCTGGTCCTTGTATGACAAGAGCTGCTTGACCGAGTCGAAGGTATAGGCCCCTATGGTATAGGGATTTTCGGGCCGGCTGGCGGGACCGGTATTTGTTCTCCGGAGGATGGCCTCTATCCTGTACAGGAGTTCTTCCATGGAAAAGGGCTTGGTGATATAGTCATCAGCACCGCTTATGAATCCTTCAATTACATCCTCCTTCTGACTTTTTGCCGTAAGGAAAATTATGGCTATGGCAGGCTCAAGCTTCCTTATCTCCCCCGCCAGGGTGATTCCATCCATCTCAGGCATCATAATATCGAGGATGCACAGATCAAATTGTCCGGGGGAGAAGCCCTCAAGAGCGGACCGCCCATTAGTAAACAGCACGGTTTCGTAATTTTTGGCCGACAGATAGGTCTTTAGCAGACCTCCGAGATTACTGTCATCCTCGGCCAGAAGAATTTTCCTGTTCATCGTTGTCCGTTTTGTGGAATAAAAATAATAAACCTGGTACCTTTTCCCGGCTGACTTTCAACCTTTATGGTTCCGCTATGCTCTTCTACAATCTTCTGCACATAGCTTAATCCCAGCCCGAATCCTTTTACATTGTGGATATTTCCTGAATGAACCCTGTAGAACTTATCAAAGATCCTTTTCTGGTCCTCCTTATTGATACCTATACCCCGGTCCTCAACAGTTACAAAAATACCTTTTTTATTGTTATAAGTTGATATGGTAATTACAGGAGATTCCTTTGAATATTTCATGGCATTGTCGATGAGATTTGAGATGGCGTTGTTAAAGTGAATCTCATTTACCATGGCAACAGGATTCTCGGCACGGAAATTCTTCTTCATAACCCCTTTCCTGTTTTGTATCTGGAGGGCAAAATTATCAAAAGCCTTGTCGAGGATATTGTTTATGTCAAGTTCAGAAAAGTCGAGCCGGGTATTCATCTTTTCAAAAATAGCCATCTGAAGAACCTTTTCAACCTGGAACTTCAGTCTCATGCTCTCGTCTGAAATAACTCCCGCCAGGTGATTAACATTTTTATTGCTGTCGGGTATTGTCTTGTCTGAGAGCATCTGTGAAGCCAGTGAAATGGTTGATATGGGAGTCTTCAACTCATGCGTCATGTTGTTTATAAAGTCGCTCCTTATTTCAGACATTTTCTTCTGACGAAATATTACTATGAAAGTTCCTGTTGAAAGAATTAAAAGGAGAATGGCAAAAAGGAGGGACAGGAAGCCAAGGTTTCCTATCTTTTCAAACTTATACTGGTTTTCCTGCAGACAGTAAAGTATTAACTGGTTCTGACTGGGTACAGGATCGTTGGGGAAGAGCTGTATAATAAACTTGTTTGTACCGGGTTTTTCAGTATATCCCGGAGTCCTCCAGATCACACCCTGAACTCCCGTTATTGCGTATTCGAAATCAAGGTCTATCCCAACAGCAAGAAGTGCATTTTTTATCTGTACTGTAAGTGAATCGGGAGTTATCCTGTCAGCAATATCGGGTGTTGAATAAAGGATCTTTTCCATTATGGTCTCAATGAAAATTATCTTGGTGCTTACACGTCCCGAGAGATCAGCCCTTATTGACTGGGCTGATGGCTCGTTGTCCTCCTGAAAAAGATCCGGATCCTGGGGGGAGATGTAGATTCTCTGGCCCGAACTTGTAACAGCAATGGGCTTGTCGGGATTATTAAGACCATAGGCTTCGAGAAGTTCAAGGTTGGCCTGGTAGCCCCTGAGCTTCCTGGCCAGAGGCGAATTGGCCGGAATAACTACAGAATCAGTGGGCAGGGGATTTACCTCTTTTACTATATTGCTTAAAAGCTCCTGTTCTTCAAGTTCAAGTACCACCGCCTCAAGCGCCTTGTTGGCTGAATACCTGAACTGCTGATCTGTAAGGGAAACAGCATTCTTTATCCAGTACAGCTGAATAAGAATCAGCCCTGAAATTGCCAGGAAAAAAAACACTGCCAGCAGGACTATTGTCTTCCTTTTCATGTAGATACAAAAATACTTGTATAATACTTACTATACTATTCTTTAACGTTCTTTAACAACATATGCTCATATCCTCATATAAAGGGATGTTGGCCTTTCACAAGCTTCATAAAATTTTAACAAAACATTAAAAAAATGTTAATTTTCAATTCTTTATAGTAAAAACATTTTTTTATTTCAGAACCATGCTTTATCTTTGTATTGTATTTGGCACGGAATTTGATTCAAAACAAAATAGAGGTTTTTTTCATAGGTTAGGTTAGTTTTAGGGTTATTAAAAAAGAGAGCCGCCTCCCAGGCGGCTCTGCTTATTTAGGTCAATTGAAGAGACAGCCCTGGAGTACTGCAAAAGAGGTCTGTGGCAACTTTTAAAATCATATCTTAAGGTTTTTCCTGGTTAAGCATCTGATCGAGCAGGTCGGGCTGGATTGTAATGCAGTTAATGTTGAAGACAGCTGTTATTCCGTCAATATCGCGCAGGCTGGCAGCGAGGCTGTCGCTATCGGGGATCTGATCCGGGACCTGCAGAAAGAAAAGGTAATCGATGTTGACAAGTTTTCTTACCAGGTGACTGTTGCCATTTCTGTTTGATACCAGGGTATAGATAAGGCCATGAGGATCTGAACTGTCGCGGAAACGACTGTAAGTCGTGGTAACGGCTTTTGGCCCGGTAAGTTCGAATGGAGAGATATTCCTGAGAGATATTCCGAGTATTCTGTTTATTGAAAGAGAAACCTTATAATCCGGATCATGAGACACCAGCCCCATTATAGTTATATTCCCGGTTTCATCAACCACCAGGGGTATTCTGGTTACTTTTTTTTGCTGCTTCATGTCTCAGGGAAGGTAAAAACATAAAGATATCAATTTTAAGCTTATCAGACAAGACGGGCAGAAGTATCCCTTAGTTTAGTCCAGGCGATGGCTGAGGCCTCCTGTTCGGCCTCTTTCTTTGAGTTTCCCTGGCCTCTGCCCAGTTCCTCCCTGTCTATGACAAGCGTAGTTGAGAAAACCGATTTCTTCAGGTCTGAATCAAATTCTTCCCTGTAGTTGAATGTCAGGTTGGTTTTGTGTTTCTGCACCCATTCAAAAACAAGGCTTTTGTAGTCGGTGTCTGTTCTGACTATGGAGTCGAGGTCAAGGAATTTATTAAAAACCCTGTTTATAAAGAGTTTCTTTGTCTTTTCAAAACCCTTATCTATAAAGATGGCACCGATAAGGGCCTCCAGGGCATCTCCGTAGAGGTTTTTTGTAGGGTGCGATGAGTTTACATTACTTACCAGGATGCTGTCTATCCCCATGGATATGGCAAGCTGGTTTAGCACATCTCTGTTAACAATACGCGAGCGTACTTTTGTCATAAAGCCTTCGCTGGCATCAGGGAACTTCTCAAAGAGATAATCAGACAAAATGGTATCGAGAACCGAGTCGCCAAGATATTCGAGTCGTTCGTTATTGATTTTCTTACCATCGGGCATGGTAAAAGACGCCGATCTGTGGATAAAGGCTATTTCATACAGGCTCAGATTACCTGGACTAAAGCCAAGTAAACCCTTAAGACAGGATCCGAATTCCTGTCTATCAAGAAGATATGTCCCGTTTTTGTTCTTACGGAATAGAAACACTAAGCCTCAGCTTTTTTGATAATTATTGAAGCATTGTGACCGCCAAAACCAAAGGTGTTGCTCAGTCCGTAACGGACGGGTCTTTTCTGGGCCTTGTTGACAGTCAGGTTAAGCTCAGGGTCGATAGCCGGATCAGGCACCCTGAAGTTAATAGTAGGAGGAACGATATCTGTCGTTATGGCCATTATGGTCGCTATGGCTTCAATGGCTCCTGTAGCACCAAGCAGATGGCCAGTCATGGATTTCGTTGAGCTTATATTAAGTTTTCGTGCATGTTCGCCGAAGACATCTAAAATAGCTTTGGTCTCCGAAATATCACCAAGGGGGGTGGCAGTACCATGTACATTGATATAGTCAATATCTGTCGGAGCTATACCTGCATCCTCAAGCGCGTTTTTCATGACAAGACGAGCTCCAAGTCCCTCGGGATGAGGAGCAGTGAGATGCCAGGCATCGGCAGACATGCCGGCGCCCACGATCTCAGCATATATCTTTGCTCCCCTTGCCCTGGCATGTTCAAGATCCTCAAGGATCAAGGCCCCTGCACCTTCACCCATTACGAAACCGTCGCGTGTATGGTCAAAAGGCCTCGAGGCGGTTTCGTATTCGTCATTGTTTGTTGAAAGGGCCTGCATGGAGTTGAAGCCCCCGATGCCCGGCTCGTTGATGGCGGCTTCTGAACCTCCCGTGACAAAGATGTCAGCCTTGCCCAGCTTGATGTAATAGTAGGCATCAATCAAGGCATTGGTTGAAGAGGCACATGCAGAGACAGTTGAAAAGTTGGGCCCCCTGAATCCGTGTTTTATCGAAATGGAACCGGCCGCAATGTCACCGATCATCTTGGGAATAAAAAAGGGACTGAAACGGGGGACACTTCCCCCTTCAACAAAACTCTTGATAGTCTGGTAAAATGTTTCAATTCCTCCAATACCTGAAGTCCAGATCACACCTATCCTGTCCTTGTCGGCAACTTCGGTGTCAATTCCTGAATCCTTTATGGCCTCATCAGAGGCAATGAGTGCATACTGGGCGAACAGGTCAAGCTTGTTAGCTTCTTTTCTTTCAAAATAATTGGAAGGGTCGTAGCCCTTGATCTCACATGCAAACCGGGTCTTGAATTTTTCGGTGTTGAAACGGGTTATCATGGCTGAACCACTTACCCCGTTCTTCAGACCTTCCCAATAGTCATGAAGATTATTGCCTATAGGAGTCAACGCCCCCAGGCCGGTTACTACAACTCTTCTCATAAATAAATTATTTAAATGCAGGATTATTTTGCATTCTCTTCGATGTACTTGATAGCATCTCCAACGGTGCTGATACTCTCAGCCTGATCGTCAGGAATACCAATGTTGAATTCCTTCTCAAACTCCATGATCAACTCAACGGTATCAAGAGAGTCTGCTCCCAGGTCGTTGGTAAAACTAGCTTCAGGAGTCACTTCTGATTCATCAACTCCAAGTTTATCTACTATGATCTCTTTTACTCTAGTGGCAATGTCGGACATAATAATAAATTTTAATTAATATTAAATTTAAAACCATGCAAAGAAATATATTTGTACTTTATTTTTCAAATGATTTAATGAATATTTATTTATCACAAGGGTTAAAAAGCTGAAGGTCAGGCCAATAAACTTGATATGGACCCTTGTCTGATGATTCTATCCTGAAATGTCAATAGCCTAACAATGAGAAATATAGCTGTTTTTGCTTCCGGTTCAGGCACCAATGCTGAAAACATAATAAAATACTTTTCGACCAGTAATACGGCAAGAGTGACCCTTGTTTTATCTAACAGGAGGGAAGCATTTGTTTTAAAGAGAGCTGCAGCTCTTAAGGTAAAAACGTTTTTTTTCGACCGTAACGATTTTTACAATACAGGAAAGGTCCTTGAACGTCTCAAAGAAGCTGAAACCAGCTTTATTGTACTGGCTGGTTTCCTCTGGCTTGTTCCTGACGATATCCTTAGTGAGTACGGGAACAGGATAGTAAATATTCATCCGGCCCTTCTGCCTTCCTACGGAGGCCAGGGTATGTTTGGTGACAGGGTTCACAGGGCTGTAATAGAGAATGGTGAGAAGGAATCAGGAATAAGCATTCATTATGTAAACAGCAGGTATGACTCAGGGGATATTATCTTTCAGGCTAGATGCAAAGTCGAAAGCGATGATACTCCTGAGAGCCTAGCAGCAAAGGTGCATGCTCTTGAATATGCCCATTTCCCCAGGGTCATCGACGAGCTCGTTTCATCTCTCCCTGGCTAGAAGGTGTCGAGCAGACTGACGACAACTCTTTTGAGTTTTTCAAACCTTTCCCTGTTGGCTTCCGATACCGGCTCCACCGGTGGTGCTTCCACTTTAAGAGGGTCGACCGGACTGCCGTTCATGTAGAACCTGAAATCGAGGTGGGGACCGGTGGCAAGTCCTGTACTTCCAACATAGCCAATTACCTGTCCCTGTTTTACCATAACGCCTGACTTAATACCGGGTCCGTAACGGCTGAGATGGAGATAGGCTGTCGAATAAATACTGTTGTGTATTATCCTTACCATATTCCCGGATTCTCCGCTGTACCCTGCTGAGGTCACCCTGCCGTCGCCAACAGCCCTTACCGGAGTTCCTGCAGGTGCAGCATAATCGACACCCAGGTGTGGCCTTCTTATCCTCAGAACAGGGTGAAGCCTGCTTCCCGAGTAGCGCGAGCTGATCCGTGAAAACTCAAGGGGGGCCTTTAGAAAAGCTTTTCTCAGACTGTTCCCGGATGTATCATAATAACTTTCGGTGCTGTCCTGAATAAAAGGAATGGCATCTATCGTCGTCCCCGACCATGTGAACCTGGCTCCGTAAATCCTTCCCGGCCCAATTGACCTTCCGTCAATAAAGAGCTCCTCGTAAATTACCTTGAAGCTGTCGCCTTTCTGCAGACCAAAAAAATCAATTGTCCAGGCATAGATCTCCGACAGCTGGCTGGCCAGTACCGGGTGCATATCGTTATTTACCATGGCATCCCAGAGTGAGGTCTCAATGGTTCCCTTCGAAAAACGGATGACAGGGCTAATCTCCTTGCTGAACATTGTAATATTAAGTGAATCGTTGAAGGAGAACACATAGATAGTAACAGGGTCATGTTCATATAGAAGGTATTTTGCCCTGGGTACTGAATCTCTTGTGCAGAAGAGTGTGTAGTTATTACCCGACCTTATTTTTCGTACATCAAAAACGCCGGCTGAATTCCTTATAACCTGATCGATCTCATTCATGCCAACTCCATGGTCGGTAAGTATTTCGGAGAGGAAACTGTTTCTTCTGAACTGACCTGGGATCAGATCAAAGCTGTCGGCAGGTATTCCGTATATATAAAGACCTGTATCAGCATCAGCTACACCTGAGTCGGTCACGACAGGTGTACCGGTATACCCGGCCTGATGCTTCCCGCACGAATGGAAAGCCACAGGTAGCAACAGAAGTGTTGTTATTATGAGAAGAAGCCGGGTCCGCATATATCAGTTCTGCCTGATTACTATATTCACTATTCTGTCGGGAACAACAATGATATTCGATGGACTTGTTCCGCCGGTCCATTTTTCAGTTCTGGGGTCAGCCATTACCATAGCTGAAACCTCCTCTTTTGAAAGTCCTGTTGGCAATGCTAACTTAAACCTCATCTTACCGTTAAAGGAAACCGGGTATTCATACATGTCTTCCTTCAGATATTCTTCAATTACTTCAGGCCATGGTTCGTATGCAATGGATTTGCCGTTGCCCAGAATCTGCCACAGTTCCTCAGCTGCATGAGGTGCAAAAGGCGACAGTAGCTTTGTGAATGAAGAGGCTGTCTCTTTTGTAACGCTTCCTTTTTTTGAAGCCTGGTTAAGGAAGATCATCATAGCAGAGATGGCAGTATTAAAATCGAGGGTCTCAATATCGCTTCCCACCTTTCTGATTGTCTTGTGAAGGGCCTTGAGTATCTCCGTGTCCTCACTGCCTGTTACTATGTTATCTTTTTCTGAGAAGAATCTGAAGGCCCTGCCCAGAAAACCTGAGACTCCCTTGACTCCCTTTTCGTCCCAGGGTTTAGTTACGTCGAGAGGTCCCATAAACATCTCGTAAAGCCTCAGCGAATCAGCACCATACCGTGATACTATATCGTCGGGGTTTACAACATTCCTGAGCGACTTTGACATCTTGGCCACAATCTGTTTCAGTTCTGAGCCATTTTCACTGTGAAAGAATTTTCCTTCCCTTTCAACAACCATGTCGGCCGGTATTTTGGCCCCGGCTTCATTTTCATAGGCAAAGGCCAGAATCATTCCCTGGTTAAACAGTTTTTTGTAGGGTTCGTCAGTTGATACTATTCCGAGGTCGAAAAGCACCTTATGCCAGAAACGGCTGTAAAGAAGGTGGAGCACTGCATGTTCGGCTCCGCCGATATACAGGTCGACCGGCATCCAGTATTTTTCCTTTTCAGCGTCGAATATTATTTTATCATTTCCGGGATCGATAAAGCGAAGATAGTACCAGCACGATCCTGCCCACTGGGGCATGGTGTTTGTTTCCCTTCTTCCCCTGCGGCCACTGGCATCGGTAACATTAAGCCAGTCATCTGAGTTGGCTAGGGGTGATTCGCCCGATTCTCCCGGCAGATATTTGTCGAGTTCAGGCAGGGTAAGCGGCAGGTCGTTTTCGTCAAGAACGCTTATCTCACCGTCTTCCCAGTGTATGATGGGGAAGGGTTCTCCCCAGTACCTCTGCCTGCTGAAGAGCCAGTCGCGGAGCTTGTAGTTGACCTTCTCCTTTCCCAGTCCCTGCTTACCGAGCCACGAGATCATCTTTGCGATCCCATCCTGTTTGTTTAGTCCGTTGATATCAATACCGGTTACGGTGTTGGCCGAGTTTATATATCTTCCGTCCTCGGTCCAGCATTCCTTTCCGGCAAGAATTTTCTCCCTGAGTATGCTGTCTGTCACATCAGGATCCTGTATGCATAGTACCGGCAGGCTGAATTTATTTGCGAACTCAAAGTCGCGGGTGTCGTGTGCCGGTACAGCCATTATTGCTCCGGTGCCGTATCCTGTAAGGACGTAGTCGGCAACCCATACCGGTATCTTCCTGCGGTTTACGGGGTTTATTGCATAGCTTCCTGTAAAAACCCCGGTTTTGTCTTTTGCCAGATCGGTCCTGTCGAGATCCGATTTGAGAGAGGCCGCTTTTATGTAGTCGCCGACCTGATCTCTGTATTCAGGGGTGGTGATTCTGCCTACAAGGCTGTGTTCGGGTGCCACAACCATATATGTAGCTCCGAAGAGAGTGTCGGGCCTGGTTGTAAAGACAGTAAGGATATCATCGAGACCATCAATTCTGAAGTTGACTTCAGCCCCGGTTGAACGGCCAATCCAGTTTCTTTGCATGTCTTTTATACCCTCGGGCCAGTCGAGTCCGTCAATGCCCCTGAGGAGACGTTCGGCATAGAGCTGTATCCTCAGCATCCATTGTCTGAGGTTTTTTTTCTCAACTGTATTTCCGCATTTCTCGTGTGATCCGTCGTTAAGCACTTCTTCGTTGGCGCATACAATTCTGCATGACGGGCACCACCACACTTGTGCATTGTCGTAATATGCAAGTCGTTTTGAATTTACATACCTGTCAATCTCTTTTTTACCGAGGGCAGCTATCTCTTCAGGGATCTCAAGTTCAGAGATGGGACGTCCCTTCTGAAGCTTTTCGTCGAACCAAGTGTTGAAGAGGCGGATAAAGATCCACTGTGTCCATCTGAAGTAACCGGGATCGGTAGTATTTATCTCCCTGTCCCAGTCGTAGCTGAGCCCCAGCTCTTTTATCTGTCGCCTGAAGGTATCACAGTTCTTTTTTGTCGTTTCAGCCGGGTGGGTACCGGTTTGGATTGCATATTGTTCAGCCGGCAGGCCGAAAGCATCCCATCCCATAGGATGAAGAACATTAAATCCCTTCATCCGCTTGTAGCGGCTGAATATGTCTGTTGCCGTGTATCCTTCGGGGTGGCCTACATGGAGGCCTGCCCCGGAAGGGTAGGGGAACATGTCAAGTACATAGCATTTCTTAGGGTTGGTCAGATCATCTGAAGTCCTGAAAGTCTTGTTATCTTCCCAGTATCTCTGCCACTTTTTCTCAATCTCATGGAAGTTGTAATCCATCGGAATATATGTAAAATTTGTTCAGTTTTATTTGGAGGGCGAAATTATAAAATCTTTGTCAGATTACCTCGGTAAACATTAACACCCGGAGTCAGTACGTATTAATATTTTGCATTTTAGTTGTAAAACCGGCCTAATGGTTTTATTTTTGCGGCGTAATGACTTGTTTAATTTAAGGTCCCGTAGTTCAATGGATAGAATGACAGATTCCGGTTCTGTTGGTTGAGCGTTCGAATCGCTCCGGGATCACTGAGAGAGGCTTAATTATCAGGCCTCTTTCTTTTTCAGGGTATAGGAGTTGAGGTCGGGTAGGACTCAGATTCTCAAAAACTCACTTTTTAAAAGTCCTGCCAAAACTGCGTCGCAGGTCCCTGAGTTTCTCAATGCCTATGTTTATTGGTTCAGCAATAAAATCATCGTACTGCTCCCCGATGTGATCATGGTCAAACTCGCAGGGATAGACAACTATCCTGCTGTTTGTTCCATGGGCGTTTTCGAGTCTCATGGGAAGGACTTCCATGACTGATAAGTATGATGCCGAGCCTTTACGGGCGGAGACCAGGATCAGAAGATCATCTTCCGCTGTCTGAAGCGGCAGAGGGATGAGATCGCCCGGCGAGCCGACTGAGACAAAGCTTATATTAACTGAAATTTTTCTTCTCCTTATAAGTTTGTTGACAGTATCACCTGTAGCCTGGTTACAAAGTATGATAACCGGTACAGTCAGCTCCTTTGCAAGCTGGGTTACCTTGGTAAACCAGAGGGAAAAGCCCTTTTCAAATTCGGCCAGAGGAGGAACAGCTACCACCACCCTTCTGTGGAGGGGCAGAGGTTTCAGAAAGCGGCACATGAAGGCTGTTTTATCAGTGTTGCCCAGAATACTGTCACTATGCTCTCCTATTAGTTTTTCAAGGAGGCGCGGACGCTTCGGCCATCCCAGAACCAGCATGCTTGCCATTATCTCACGGGAGACTCTGGATATCCCACTTGCAGGATTATGATCTATCGTTGTCATTACATTTACCAGTGTCTCTGCGGCCGATCCAAGAGTGATGAACTTCTCAAGTCTGTTCCGGGTCTTTTTGATATTCAAACCTGCTTCATCATTGTTTGAGACAACTGTAAGTACCGATACAGGATTTGCTGATTTCTTGTCTTTAATAAGCACTGAAAACTCGATAAGCCTTTCAAGGTTGTCGATGTTGCTTACAGGAAGAAGTATGTGCTCTTCGGCCCGGAAGCCCTCTCCTGTTATCTCTTCGTTCCCGTTTTCTGCTTCTATAACCAGTTCCCTTGATGTCTTTTCTGTGACAAACGATGCTATAATGCATGTGACAAGGATAAGGATGATAGTACCGTTAAGGATGTTTTCGTCGAGGATCCCTGCCCTGAAGCCTACCATGATAACGGCCAGCGTAGCTGCAGCATGTGCACTGCTGAGTCCGAAGATAAGGTTCATCTGCAGCTTTGAATACCTGAATGCCAGCCTGGTAAGCAATGCTGCAATCCATTTCCCGGAGAGGGCAACAGCTGATAGTGTGCCAGCTACTATGAGGGCACCGGGACCTTTGAGGATGACGGAGGTGTCGACAAGCATACCGACACTAATAAGAAAGAAGGGGATGAACAGGGAATTACCTATGAACTCAATACGGTTCATCAGAGCTGAGGAGTGGGGGATGAGCTTGTTAAGCGAAAGTCCGGCAATGAAAGCACCGATTATTGGCTCAACACCGGCTATCTCGGCTAGGAAAGCTGCAAAGAATACCACTGAAAGAACATAGATGTAGTGTGAGTGTTTTTCACTCTCAAGTTTTCTGAAGAACCATTCCGAAATCCTGGGTATAACCATGAACATGATGGCTGAGAACAGGATCAGAGAAATAACCAGCCTTAACCAGAAACTACTGTCAAGGTTTCCCTGGTGGTTCCCCATTATCACCGCCAGTATAAGCAGCACAGCTGTATCGGTAAGTATTGTGCCTCCAACTGTCACTGCAACCGCCTGGTTCTTTGATACCCCCAGCCGGCTTACAATGGGATATGCAACAAGTGTATGGGTCGCAAACATACTCGATGTAAGAAAGCTGGCGTTGAAGTCATAACCAAGCAGGTAGTGACAGACAGGGAAGCCTATCCCAAGGGGTATGATGAAGGTGAAAAATCCGAAGAGAAGGCTTCTGTTTCGTGTAGCCCTGAATTCATTCATGTCGAGTTCTAGTCCGGCAATAAACATGATGTATATCAGGCCAATAGTTGAAAAAAGTTCAACGGCCGAGTTTTGTTCAATGATGTTAAGCCCGAAGGGACCAATTATAACACCCGAAATGATGAGTCCTATAATTCCAGGTATCTTTAGTCTCCGCAGAAGTATGGGAGAGAGAAGTATAATGAAAAGGATGAGAGAGAATACCAGAACGGGATTCTGCAGAGGGAACTTGAATTCGTGTATTATGTGACTCAGGCTTTCTTCCATCTTCCTTTCGGCGGATTGCTTAGTATATTAAACTGCAAAATAGCAAGATTGTTCCGGAAAATAGTAACCTTCATCAGGACCCCGGCAAAAAAATCAATAAAACTGTGATGTTACTTACTTTAAAATATGCCTGTATCAGGTCCTCAGCTTTACATTCCATGCCTGATCATTTCGATCATTTCAGTTATAGCCCTGGCATCAGCCGCATCCCTTACAGGCGACAGTCCAGTCAGCTCCCTGGCTTTGTTAAGGTCATCGGCTGTTATAAAGTCTTTTCCTATATAAATGAAATACACGATGGCCGAGCGCAGGGTGTTGGCCTTTACCCTGAAGGTCAGGGGACTCATTCGAGAAGGAAAGATATGGACAAAACGCCTTTCATCGCTGTGATATTTGAGCGTCCAGACCGATTCGTCACTAAGGGTCATAAGCCTGAATGAATCTCTCAGGCTTCCTGCCCAGCCGGCAAAATCATCCCTGGTGGAATGATTCCCTGCAACCAGAAATTCATGGATTTCAGAGCATATCTCTTCTACAGTCAGGCTGCCGTAATAAACATCCATTACCGAACCGCCAATGTGACGGAGCCGGGGAGCAAGATCGGTTTTTATACCGCAGGAGTGATCAGGGATCATACCATTGACGAACCCTCTAATGTATTCCAGGTGATGTTTGAGAGGATTGAATCTGAATGGTTCGCGTATGGTGTTTTCAGCAAACATATGTTATCGCCTGCTGGTCTGTCCCTTAAACCAGATCGCATGACTCAGGCGGCATCCAGTGAGCATCCCTGCCATCCCATTTTACGTTGCATCCAATGGGGTTTGTCAGAGGTACTGATACCGG
>JAVEZD010000034.1:0-9732 GCA_034003165.1 Bacteroidales bacterium
GATCTTAAAAAGTCGGAGTCGGATAAAATAGCAGGACTTCTCTCAAAGGAACATATGCCAAGGGTCAGCGAAGGCAGGGAAGGGGTTCTTAAGGAGATGACAGCCAAAGCTATTGAGACGCTCAGCAGGGATAAAGATGGGTTTTTTCTGATGGTCGAAGGTTCAATGATCGATTGGGGAGGCCACGACAGGGATAAGGAATATATTATAAGTGAGATGATCGACCTTGATGAAGCAATAGGTGTTGCCTATGACTTTGCAGTACGCGATGGTGAAACTCTTATTGTGGTTACTGCCGACCATGAAACGGGCGGAATGTCTCTGCCTGCCGGAGATATAAAGGGAAAGAGGGTAGCGGCCAGCTTCATCGAAAGCGGAAACCACACAGCCGTTATGGTACCTGTATTTTCATACGGACCGGCTGCTGAACGATTTTCAGGGATTCACGATAACACCTTTTTCTTCGGAGAGTTCCTGAGGCTATTAAATATAAGATAATGAGTGACGATAAACTCCCGCTTGTAGAGGAGTTCTATTCCCTGCAGGGAGAAGGGTATAACACCGGGAAGGCAGCTTATTTCATTCGTCTGGGCGGATGTGATGTGGGCTGCAGCTGGTGTGACTCCCGCTTTGCATGGAACAAGGATATGCATCCGATGGTAAACACTGACAGGATTGTTGATTCTGTTTTGGGCTCAGGGGCTGATTCAGTAGTTGTTACCGGAGGAGAGCCTCTGATGTGGAACCTCGATTACCTGTGTTCACAACTAAAACAAAACGAAATTTGTACCTTTATTGAGACCAGCGGAGCATATCCTTTTAGTGGTAAGTGGGACTGGATATGTCTTTCACCGAAGAAAAACATGCCTCCTGTTGGTGATATATGCAATAAAGCCAATGAATTAAAGGTTATCATAGAAACACCGTCTGATTTTGAATGGGCTGAGAAATATAGCCGGATGGTTAAGGAGGATTGTCATCTCTTCCTTCAGCCTGAATGGAAAAGGTTTGAGGAAGTCATTCCCTTTATTGTTGAGTATATCAGGAAAAACACAAAATGGAGGATTTCCCTGCAGGTGCACAAGTACATGCATATCCCATGAAACCATGAAGCGTCTGCCAGTCATTCTTCTCCTTCTTTGCGCCCTGCTGCCACTCACGGCAGAGGCACAGCAACTGCATACCTCCTCTGCCAGAGCAGCCAGATTCTACAGGGTGGGGTCACAAAGCTATGATTTCTTTGACTATGCCGGTGCCGAAGCTAACCTCAGGCAGGCTGTTGAGACTGATCCGCGGTTCTACGAGGCTCATATGGTGCTTGCCGAACTATATGCCAAGCAGAAGCGGTTTACCGAGTCAGCAAGGCATTACCGTGAAGCTGTTAAAATTGACTCGCTTTATTTCCCTCCTGTATTATTTCAGCTCGCAAATTCGGAGCTTATGTCGGGCGATTATACTATGGCCCTGATACACTACAGGGCTTATCTTGATCAGAAGGATGTCTCTGCAAAAAACCAGGCACTGGCACGAAGGAATGTAATAAACTGTGAGTTCGCCCTGGAGGCAATGAAACATCCTGTTCAGTTTAGTCCTGTTAATATGGGACGAGGTATTAATTCAGGTGATGATGAGTATTGGCCCTCAATTACCGCTGATGGGCTTACAATGATGTTCACCCGCCAGGGGAAACCTGCTGAGAGGGGTATGAGCCGGGTACCGGCCCAGGAAGATTTTTATCTTAGTTATTTTGGTGAGGAAGGATGGTCGGTAGCAGTAAATGCAGGTCCTCCTCTTAATTCACCGGCAAACGAGGGAGCCCAGACACTCTCATCCGACGGTAATTATATGTATTTTACAGCCTGCGACCGGCCGGGCGGAGCCGGAAGTTGTGATATATACTTCTCTTCCTTATCCTCGGGCAAGTGGTCGATACCATTCAATATTGGTCCGCCTGTCAATACAAGCTTCTGGGAATCTCAGCCTTCTGTCAGCGCTAACGGGCGAATGCTTTTCTTTTCGGGTAACCGGCCAGGGGGACTGGGGGGTAAGGATCTCTGGTATTCTGTAAAGAAAAAAGACAACAGCTGGTCTGAGCCTGTAAATATGGGAGACATGATTAACACTGATGGTGACGAGATGTCTCCTTTCATTCACTTTGACGGAAAGACCCTGTATTTTTCCTCAGATGGCAGACCCGGAATGGGCGGTTTTGATATTTACCTGACGAGGATGGAAGATGATTCAACATGGACTGAGCCCCGCAATCTTGGTTATCCTGTCAATACCTATAACGATGAGACCGGACTTGTAATTGAATCGGGCGGACAGAAAGCCTTCTTCTCATCAGTGAGGGATAATGTAAACCGGAAGGATATATGGTATTTCAATCTGGAAGAATCAATAAGACCCGATCCGGTTTCATATCTCAAAGGAAGGGTTGTGGACCGTGAGACAGGACTTGCCTTACAGGCCGACTATGAACTGATAGGTATATCCACACAGGAAATACTTGTTGAGAGCACAACGGATAAGAACGGTAATTTCCTTGTTTGCCTGCCTGCCGGAACCAATTATGGTCTTAATGTAAGAAAGACAGGCTATCTCTTTTATTCAGGCAGTTTTATGCTTGAGGGAGAACATAGTGCTGCTACACCTTTTATCAAGCAGATACCGCTTAACCCGGTAAGGGTAGGCGAAAAGATGCTTCTGTCAAATGTGTTCTTCGAGGTTGACTCATGGCTTCTTAAAAAAGAATCTCTTGCAGAACTTGATAACCTTGTTGATCTGCTCAGGGAGAATGTTGAAGTTGTTGTGGAGATAGGCGGTTATACTGATTCAACAGGATCTGATCAGCATAATCTGGTATTGTCTGAGAAGAGAGCCAGGTCTGTTGTCGATTATCTTGTACTTAAAGGAATAGAAGCTGACCGCCTGAAGCCCAGAGGTTATGGGAATGCTTTTCCTGTAGGTGACAATATTACAACGGAAGGCAGAAGACTTAACAGGAGAACTGAAGTGAAAATACTTGAGGATTAAAAAAATAGCTGCCCAGACAGGAGCAGCTATTTATGATCTCACGATCGGTATTTCAGACAAACTTATGCAAACAACATCTGGAATTAAATATTAATCATGGTTTTTATTGATTTTTTTACTGAAGCCTCATTGTCTTCCACAATACCTGCAGGAACAGAGAAATAGATCCCTGTTCCTGTAAGTCCGTTACATTCAAGTCTTATGCTTCCGCCAAGCAGGCTTATGATCTTTCTTACAAGCATTATGTTTATTGCCGTATACAGATCATTGAATTTACCCAGTGAAGCACTCAGATCGCTGGTTTCGAAGAATTCCCTGTTTTTATAGTAACCCATTCCCGAATCGAGAATAAAGAAATTAAACAGGCCATCCCTGATATTATAGCCTGTTTTAATATAGCCCGATCGTGTATTGGAAAGAGATAGCTGAAAAAGATTCCGAATTACCCTTTTTATTTTTCCGGCATCAATTAAAAACTCTTCCCTTTTACTAAACTGGTTCTCTGTTACAAGCAGGATATCCTTGTACTTGTCCTTTCTGAGAGTATCCCTGAAATCACTTAATATCTCTTCAAGGAAATTTTCCGATTTGCCTTTACCCGTTTCTGCCTTTGAATTACCCGTATCAATTATAGCTGAATCGAGGAAGTTATCGAAAAGCTCTATTAGCTGTTCACAAGCCTGTAGTATCTGGTTGCCAAAGTCTTCTCTTTCTTCTTTTGCATACTCATCCTTCGAAAGAAGAAATGAAAATGCAACTACTGCATTCATCTGTGTTCTCATCTCATGCGACATCCCTGTAAGTACAGCCTGGTTATCTGCCACGCCTGCACAGGATGAAACCGCAACAATATCTGAATTATCATGCCTCATTTCACGCCTCTCCTGATCTCTTTCACCATATGTATTCAGATTGAACATAAGAATAGTATTTAGTAACCCTTAATCAATCTTTCTTAAAATTTTTGCAGCCTCTTTTCTGTAGATGCTTCTTGAATTTTTTATTTCAGTCAACTGTTTGACAGCCCTGTCATTTTCATCACTTCTGATGTAACAGAGTGCAAGGTACCACCTGGCTTCCTCTATAAACAGGTTGTCATTGTCGTCAATAACTTTGACAAAAGATTCTTCTGCTTCAGGATAGTTGCTGATTTCAAAATTGGATACACCATAAAGAAGGGTTGATTCCATATTCTTTGAATCCTGTTCAACGACCTTACTGAAATACAAAGCTGCACTTTTATAATCGTGAACCTTGTAATATTCAACTCCAAGCAGAAAATCCTGATTAATCCCGGAAGCAGCCGACCTGGATGGTGCGGTAACCTCGTAAGACCTGTAGAATTTTTCAAATATTTCGGAGTTGCTCACATTGTCACTGCGCAAGAGTGCTATAGCACCGAACACCACAAAGACGCCCGCAGCGGCAACATATTTGATATTCCGGCTTACGGCAGAAGAACGCCTGACCGGTGGTTGTTCCACCCGTTTCTTTTCAATGGAGTTAAGCTTGTTTCTCAGAGCCATGATATCACTATCCTTGAGGATCGCTTCTGTCTTCTTCCGCAATTCAACCTCTCTGCGAAGTTTTTCATTGCCCTCCAGCTCCTTTTCGAACCATTTCTTTTCTTCAGTATTCATCTCACCGGCATTATACCTTTCAATGAAATACGAAAAATCAATTGTTTTCATTTCTGTCTATTTATGTTAACACACACCTTAAATCACTAAAGGCATTATTCCCGAAGCCTGCTGTCAGAGAATTTGATTTACGGCATCAACCGCCATCATCAGTTTCTAACCTTATCACACAGGTTGCTTACAACCTGTTGCGAAATCAGCAATACAGAACCAAAACCAAAAAACTAAACCAGATGCAAAACTAATCTGTCACGCCCAACACCGGGCAATTATGACAGGGTAATTATTTTGTTCAGATTTTTACTGTAGGAGGATTTGGCAATAAAATGGGTGTGCCTTCTTCACCGCCACCGCGAACGGCAAACATCTCTTCGTTTGAAAGTGCAAATTCGTTTAAATTCTCGTTGGCTTTTACTAAGTTCAGGGTTTTCATTTCTTTTAATTTTTTTAATTGATACTCATTTGGGTAATTCGTCTATTCATTGTTACATGTCGCTAACCCTGAATTTGTGACACGAAAAAATCAATTTTTTTTTAAAAAAAACACAACGAACTTAACTTCAGAACCTTACGGCTGGCAATTTTTGTTATTTTATTCCTGTTTGGATTAAAAAATTATAGCTTTGTTATTTATACGGAAAAAGTCTTATTTTGTTTATCTTCATCCAGGGAAAATCTTATGCAATACTTTTTCGTACAAGGAATATTGGCAATTCTCTTTTTGTTGCCGCCTTCCGGGACCAATTTTATACAGACTGTCCTGGAAGCAGTAACAGAAACATCTTCAGAAGAGAAAGTATCCCCTGAAGGGGTCTCAGATCTTCCTGAACTTAACATTCTGCTGAGACAAAGTCTGACCACAGGGGATGCCGGGCAAACAAAATCTTATGTTGACAGGATACTTCAGTTAGCCCAACAGGGTGTAAGCGATTCCTCGGCTCTTTCCGAATCATATTATCTTATTGGGGTTTTTGAACTTATATCAGGCAACCCGGGGAAGGGCATAGAATGGTTGACGCTTGCGGGCTCTGTTATAGAGCGGAACGGAAAACAGGAAGAATTATATGCCAGAACCCTTTATAATATTGGTGTGGGATATAATTCTCTTGGGGACTATGAGCAGATGTCGGTTTATACTCAGAGGTCAGTTGAGATAGAGAGAAAACTCTTTGGAAGCGACAGCCCTTCTCTTGTACAGGGCTTGTCAAGCCTCGTTACTGCCTCTATTGAACTTCAGCAGTACGACAGGGCAGTGGCCTATGGCAATGAGGCCCTTGATATTATTAATAAACAGTCTCCTGGCATCTTCCCTGCCAGAAATGAGCCCGACCTTTACCTGAATCTTGGCGTGTGCTACTACAGACTTTCAGATTATTCAAAATCAGTGCTTTATCTTGAAAAAGCTGAGTCATTTTATTCGGCCGGTAATATGGTAAGAGATGAGAAGTATATAAATCTTCTCAACAGCCTTGCCGTGACTTACGGATATCTCGGACAACAGGAAAAATCTATCCATTTTTACCGGAGGGGGATGGAGATTGCTGAAATCATTAACTCATCACTGGCATATAATTTCATAAACAGCTATGCAATAGCTCTGGGAAATTCGGGCATGATAGCAGAGGGTCAGAAGATTCATTCCTCGCTTCTTGAAAGGGTCGGGAAACTATATGGAAGACATTCGGGGCCCTATGTAGAAGTACTAAAGAATTTTGCTGAATATCTAAGAATCTATAGTAATGATCCGGTACTTTCATTGTTGCACTACGAGGAGTGCCTCAGGTATACAGAATCACATCCCGATGAACCTGCCTTAAGAGATCCGGTGATGCTTGGATATGCTCTTGCCCTTTCAGCAAATCATCAGAATGAGAAGGCCCTTGATATGATTACCAGGCTTTCTGATCAGGTTTCCGGTTCAAGGGATGGTACGGATGCCACTTCCCTGAAGGCAGATCAGAAATCATTGCTTTATCTTAGGGCCAGGTACTCAATACTTAAGGGACTCTATAGTGAATCAGGCAGGGCAGAGTTATTGCTGGAGACGGCTACCACTTCAGAGGAAATAATCAGGCTCCTTGAGAGAATCAGGATAAATATAAGCGAGGAGGAAAGCAGGCTGATTCTCGGAGACAGGTACCGCGATTCGTATCTGATGGCTATAAATGACTTCTATCTTTGTTTTAAGGAGAGCAACGATCAGGAATACCTTAAGAAGATATTTGAATATTCTGAGAAAAGTAAAGTTGCCGGATTACTTACTGCAACAAGGGAACTCAAAGCGGTCCAGTTCCATATTCCTCCCGGAATAGCAGAGCTGGAAAGAGGGCTGCAGCGTTCAATAAACTACTATAATGCAAAAATAGCCGACGAGAATCTCAGCATCAACCCTGATGCTTCACTTCTTCAGCAGTGGAACTCAATATTGCTTAATGTAACAATGAGAAGAGACTCTCTTATATCGGTACTTGAAAACAAATATCCCGAATACTACTCCATCAGGTATAACACTGAGGTTGCCGGGATGAAGAAGATACATACTCTCATAGGTAGAAATGCCAACTATCTGAATTACATTGTCTCCGATTCAGTTATTTATCTTTTTGTGGCAAACAGAAAACATCAGCAATTCCTTTCCTTTCCGGTCGATTCAGCCTTTTTTAAGCAGGCTCTTGAATTCAGAAGCCTGCTTTCACTTCCTTCTCCCTCAGCCAATGCAAGAAGCGATTTCAAAAAATACTGCAAGACAGCCCATGAACTTTTTCTCCTTCTTGTAGAACCTGCAAAACCTTTCCTTATTTCTGACAAACTGATAATATCACCCGATAATATTCTTTCCTTCATTCCCTTTGAGACTTTTCTTCATGAGGAACCGGAGTATGAAGACATGCTTTACAGGGAGCTTCCTTATGCTATGAAGGAATATGAGATCTCGTACATTTATTCGGCTACCATGCTGGCAGAATCATTGAAAAGAAAGATTAGCTTAAACAACAGCCTGGTCTCTATTGCTCCATCATATAAAGACAGGTCATTCTCAGATTCTATATTGTTCAGCCGGCAGGGATTGTCAGGTTCGCTTCCCGATCTCCCGTTTGCCAGGGAAGAGGCTGAGTATGTTGCACAATTGACCAGGGGAGATCTTTTTTTAAATGGCGAAGCCTCCGAAAAGTTGTTTAAGTCAATGGCAGGAAATTATGATATAGTTCACCTTGCCATGCATACACTGCTCAACGACAGGATGCCCATGCATTCGAAAATGATTTTCTCGGTCGGAGAGAGTGAAGAAGACGGCTTTCTTAATACATACGAGATATATGGTATACCGCTTAAGGCAAAGATGGTGGTACTCAGTTCCTGCAATACAGGAGTGGGGTTATCCTATTCAGGAGAGGGAATACTCAGTCTGGCCAGAGGCTTCATCTACAGCGGCAGCGAGTCAGTTATAATGTCGTTATGGGAAATAGAAGACAGGTCGGGGACTGAGATAGTAAAGGAGTTTTACAGGAACCTGAAAAAAGGAAATTCGAAAAGCAATGCCCTTAGAAGAGCAAGGGTAAGATATATGAAAAACGCTGATCAGCTAAGATCTCATCCATATTTCTGGTCATCGCTTGTGGTTTATGGTAATAATTTCCCTGTCTATCAATTACGTCAGATAGTTACGGTTCTGGCAGCATCGGTACTTTCAGCCCTTATTGCATTTATTATCTACCGCAGATCCAGATAATCCCCGTACTCATGGTCTTCCCTTACCAGTTCCATCAGAGCTTCTTTTGCCAGGTACTTCTTACGCCTGGCGTAAGCTTCACTGCCCAGATTCATCTGTCGCGCAATCTCTTCATATGACAGACCATCTGAAAAGAGCTGGAGTATCTGTCTGAAATCAGTCTGAAGCTTTGCAAAGGACCTTGCAAGGATACGCTCAAGAAGCAGATCCTTATTTTCATCCTGAGGGTCTTCGTCAGCAATATCCTGATCCAGAGCTGTATTCCTGCTGATTCTCCTTAACTGCACACTCCATAAATTACGTGCAATTCCGAAAAAATAACCTTTAAGATCGGAGGTCAGTGTGAAATGATCTTCTGAGATCTGCCTGTAGACAGCAATGATTGTTTCCTGGAAGACGTCAGCCACATCAGCTTCACTACCGCTGTTTTTGAGGATGTGATGCCTTACAGTCTGCAGGAAATTATTGTACAGCCAGTTAAGAACTTTCTCGTCCTGTTTGCGGATTCCTTCAATAAGGTCTCTATCAGAATATTTCCGAAACAATCTCGCCGAAGTTTGAAATAAATTAACAAATATACTGGTTCCGGTAGTAATTGTGTATATCTCTCAGAACACCATGCTATTTTAAAAAATATTGTAAAGTAAATTTAAATTAAATAATAAATATCTTTACTTGTCAAAATAATCCGGAATAAGAAAGTATGTCATTCCCTTTTGTCAAACAACCAGATTCCATGGATTGCGGTCCTGCATGCCTGAAGATGGTTGCTGCATTTCATAAAAGAACTTTTTCGCTCGAGACCCTCAGAAAAAAAAGTTATATCGGGAAGGAAGGTGTTTCTTTTATGGGCCTGTCGGAAGCTGCTGACTCAATTGGATTCAGAACAACAGGAGTACGTATACCTTTCAGGGTCCTTGAAGGCAACCTTCCACTTCCAGCCATTGTCCACTGGAAGCAGAAACATTTTGTTGTGGTTTATAAAACAGGTAAGGGAAAGGTGTGGGTTGCTGATCCGGCTGCCGGGCTAATGAAGTACACCCGTGAGGAGTTTTTGAAGAACTGGGCTTCCACCATCTCGGAAGGGGAACCGTCGGGACTTGCACTTATACTTGAGCCTACACCTGCTTTCTTTGAGAATGAGGACGAGAAAGATGCACACGGAGGATTCAGGTTCCTTTTTGAATATTTTAATCTTTACAGGAAATATCTTCTTCAGCTTATACTGGGGTTGTTAATCGCCAGTTGCATCCAGCTGGTGATCCCCTTTCTTACCCAGTCGGTTATTGACATAGGTCTGAATAACAATGATCTGAATTTCATATA
>JAVEZD010000034.1:9832-18005 GCA_034003165.1 Bacteroidales bacterium
ACAGGAAATATCTTCTTCAGCTTATACTGGGGTTGTTAATCGCCAGTTGCATCCAGCTGGTGATCCCCTTTCTTACCCAGTCGGTTATTGACATAGGTCTGAATAACAATGATCTGAATTTCATATACCTGGTTCTTTTTGCCCAGCTTGCCCTGGTTATAGGAAGGATGTCCGTTGAGTTTATAAGAGGATGGCTGCTTCTGCATATAGGATCAAGGGTTAACGTGGCTGTGGTGTCAGGATTTCTTCAGAAACTGATGTCGCTGCCTGTTTCCTTTTTTGATGCCAGGATTACTGGCGACATCCTTCAGAGGGTTGATGATAACTACAGGATCGAAGAGTTTCTGACTTCTGCCAGTCTTAATATCATTTTCTCTTTTTTCAACCTTATCGTCTTCGGAATAGTATTGGCCGTTTACAGCCTGAAAATCTTCCTGGTCTTTCTTGCAGGTACATTTCTTTATATCCTGTGGGTGACTCTCTTTGTCAATCCCAGGGCTAAACTCGACTATCTGAGGTTCAAGGAGATGTCAGTGGCCACAACAAAACTCATTAACATCATCAACGGGATGCAGGAGATTAAGCTTTCGAGGACTGAGACATCCATGAGGTGGGAATGGGAGAAACACCAGGCCTCGCTGTTCAAACTTAAGGTAAGAGGCCTGGGTCTCATTCAGTATCAGTCAGCAGGTGCCACTTTTATAAACGAGGTAACGAATATCTTCATAACCATCATGGCTGCGACAGCTGTTCTTAACGGGCATCTGACCCTTGGTATGATGTTGGCCGTTCAGTTTATTATCGGGCAGCTTAATGTTCCTGTCAGTCAGATCATAGGATTTCTCAGGATATCCCAGGATGCAAGGATAAGTCTTGACAGGCTTGCAGAGGTCCACAGGATGGAAGAGGAGGAAGAGAATTCTGAACTTAAGGTCAGAGGACTTCCTGAGAAAAAAGATATATATATTAATAATCTCTCATTTCAGTACGAAGGTCCTCATTCTCCCTATGCCCTCAGGAATATAGACCTGGTAATTGAGGCTGATAAGACAACCGCTATTGTCGGTACCAGCGGAAGCGGAAAGACTACCCTGCTAAAGCTGATCCTCGGATTCTACCAGCCCGGCGAAGGAGAGATCATAGTCGGAAACACCCGCCTGTCAAACATAAGTCTTAAAACATGGCGCGAAAGGGTAGGGGCCGTCATGCAGAACGGCTTCCTCTTCCCCGATACCATAGCACGAAACATAGCTCCGGGCTCAGAAGAGATAAACGAGGAGAGGATGATTTATGCAGCAGGTATCGCCAATATAAGAAGTTACATAGAATCTCTTCCCTTAAACTACAATACCAGAATCAGCGCCAACGGGCATGGACTGAGCGAAGGGCAGAAACAAAGACTGCTGATTGCAAGGGTTATTTATAAAAATCCTGAGATACTGATCTTTGACGAGGCAACAAATTCACTGGATTCAAATAATGAAAAAGCCATTGTTGAAAACCTTTCCGGATTCTTCGGGGGCAAAACAGTTGTTATTGTTGCCCATAGACTCAGTACGGTAAGGAATGCCGACAAAATCGTTGTCCTCGACAACGGCAGGATAGTAGAGTCGGGAGACCACGAGTCTCTTATTACAAACAGAGGTGCATATTTCAACCTTATAAAGAACCAGCTTGAACTGGGTAACTGACACAGCAAATGGACTACGG
This sequence comes from Bacteroidales bacterium, assembly GCA_034003165.1. Taxonomy (GTDB): domain Bacteria; phylum Bacteroidota; class Bacteroidia; order Bacteroidales; family VadinHA17; genus LD21. The sequence goes on from JAVEZD010000034.1 coordinate 11,543, forward strand.
GACCAAGAAACTGATCTTCTCTGAACCTGTTAATGAGATTATAGGTGACCCTCCACGCAAAATTGTAAGATGGGGGACATCCATTATTGCGGTTGTTATAATTCTGTTTATCTTCTTTGCCTGGCTGATAAGATATCCCGATATTGTTCCCGCCCCTGTTGAAATAACTACAGCCAACCCGCCTGTTACACTCGTGGCAAAAATTTCGGGAAGAATTAAGAACCTTTATGTAAAGGATCAGGACCCTGTAAAAAGAGGAGACCTGCTGGCAGTAATGGAAACAGCAGCTTCAATTGAACAGGTGCAGCAAATGAAACTTATTACAGACTCCATTACTGATCCGCAATCACTGTCACCATCAGTCCTGCCAGTATTTTCACAACTGGGCGAACTTCAATCTTACTGGGGAGAGTTCATTAAAAACCTTACCGAATATAATATGTTTATTGCCAACGACTTCTATGGCAGTAAGATAGAGGCTGTTTTAAAAGAACTTAAAGGACTTGACGAGTATATAGGGAGAACACGTGTCAAAGAAAAACTTCATGCTGAAAATCAATTGCTTGAAAGGAAGAAGTTTCAGAGAGATTCATCCCTTTTTGTTAATGGGGTACTTTCAGAAAGTGACTTTGAGAAATCAAGGCAATCCCTGCTTAGAATCAATATGGAACTCCAGGAAGCCAGACTCGATCAGTCTGCTAAGGTGATTGAATACGCAGAGAGGAGCCAGCTGCTTCAGGATTATAGGATAAAACGTGATGAAGAGAGATCAGGCCTGCTGTCACTGGTTAATGAGTCGTTTCTTAACCTGAAAGCCCAGACCAGTATATGGGAAACAAACTATCTGCTTTACTCTCCGGTTGAAGGAACAGTGACCTTTACAAGGTACTGGAGCGAAAACCAGTCGGTTTTGAAGGATGAACCGGTTCTTAGTGTGGTGCCATCCGATGCCGGGGAATACCTGGGAAGAATTAGCCTTAAGATGCAACGATCGGGTAAAGTAGAGGAGGGACAACTGGTAAATCTCAAAATGAGCGGATACCCTTACCTTGAATATGGAATGGTAAGAGGATTAGTTAAATCAAAATCCCTGGTCCCGTCTGCCGATGCCTATATTATTGAGATCAGCCTGCCGGAGGGTCTTACAACACTCTATGGCAAACAAATAGGATTTACACAGAATATGCAGGGAACAGCTGAGATAATTACCCGGGACCTCCGGCTGATTGAAAAAATATTCAACCCCTTCAGACATCTGGCCTCAAAAAACAGGCAGTAGACTAATCCTTTTTGCCTGAGTATGGTTCATAATCAATGTCCTGGCTATCTCGTGGCGATTGGCCAACCGCATCTTTCGAACCACCGGTGCCTTGTTCTTTCTTCATTTTCTTCTGGTAAAGCCTCAGGACCACAACCAAACCGACAACTACTAGAATTATAATATCCTTCTTTTCCATCTGATAAAAATAAAAGAGCCGGATAAACATCTCCGGACCACATAATACGATTCAAAGATATAATAATCATTACGATTTAAATTTCAGAATAAACATAATTCTTAATGTATAATAGTTATACATTGTCAACTGCCTCTGCCGGAACAAATTTGCAACATATTGGACCACAAAGTATGCCTGTTTGCACCATAACCTTTTTCCTGAAGTCACCGCCTTAATAATTGATAATCAAATTAATTTATGTTAAAACTTTGAGTTTTATTAATTATTTCAATATTTTCGTACTCTGAAAATTCCATGAGATGTCATGGTGATGAATCTACTAAGGATTTGAAACATAACAGGATTTAATATGACAACAAACAATCCGGATGACACTGTTCTGGATGAACAGTACGGTGCTGAAAAAAACACCGGTTCTGAAAATAAACAAGATACGGCAGAAGCCGGGGCTGATATCACTGGAGCCGGGGAAAATGAACATGCTGAAGAAACTGCCAAAGGAGAAACAGTTGATGAAACGGAAACTTCAGCAAGTGTAAAAGAAGATGAACCTTCAGAAGAGACTGCTGAACAGGAAGCTTCAGCCGATAAGAAAGAAGATGGACCTGAAGTAAATGCTGCTGAAAACGAAGTAGCTGTTGAAACGGAAGCTTTATCCGATGTAAAAGAAGATGAACCTTCAGGAGAGGTCACTGAACCACAGGCTTCAGACGTCCGGGAAGAAAAAGAGGAAGGTGAAAACGAAGAGGAGGAAGTTAATGATCTTGACGACATTGAGCTGCCTCCGGTTGATTATTCAAGCTTCTCAAAACAGGAACTTACAGAAACCCTTGCTCTTATCATAGAAAACCGTCCCACTTCCGAGATAAGGGATGATGTTGAAAGAATAAGGATATTCTTTTACAAGAAACTCAAGCAGGAAGCTGATGAAAGAAAGAAAAAATTCCTTGAAGAGGGCGGAAAACCTGAAGAATATAAATCGTGGGTTGATCCTCTCGACTATCAGGTAAAGGAATTGCTTGAAAAATACAAAGAGAAAAAGAACGACCTTAATAAAATTCAGGAATCAGAAAAATACGAGAACCTGAAAAAGAAATATGAGATTATTGATAAGATTAAGGACCTTGTAAACAGGGAAGAATCAATAAACAAGACTTTTCATGATTTCAGGCTGCTTCAGAACGAATGGCATTCAATAGGGGTTGTTCCACAATCATCACTTAAGGATCTGTGGGAGAACTATCATCATAATGTTGAACTATTCTACGATTATATAAAGATAAATAAGGAACTGAGAGACCTTGACCTTAAGAAAAACCTTGAAGCAAAAGTCGTCCTTTGTGAAAAGGCCGAGGAACTCTTGCTCGAGCCCAATCCGGTCAATGCTTTCAGGGCCCTGCAGGACTTTCATAACCAATGGCGAGAAATAGGCCCTGTTCCCATTGAATCAAAAAATGAGATTTGGGAACGGTTCAGGGAGGCTACATCACAAATAAACAGGCGGCATCACGAATATTTTGAGAATCAGAAAGATGAACAGCGGAAGAATCTGGAAGCCAAAATGGCGCTTTGTGAACAGGTGGAGAGTATCAACCTTCAGGAGATAAAAAGCTTCAGGGAGTTTGATGAGACGGCTGAAAAGATAGTATCCCTTCAGAAGATGTGGAGAACTATTGGCTTTGCTCCCAAGAAACAGAACAATAAGGTTTATCAGAGGTTCAGAGAAGCCTGTGATGCTTTTTTTGAAAAGAAAAGAAGTTTTTATTCCGACAACAAGGAGATACAGCTTAATAACCTCCAGCTGAAAACAGAACTATGCATTCAGGCTGAAGCTCTCCAGGACAGTACAGACTGGAAAAACACCTCCGATGCTCTTATTAAACTTCAGAAGGAGTGGAAGGACATAGGCCCTGTTCCCAGGAAGCAATCTGAACGCACATGGAAGAGGTTCAGAAAAGCCTGTGATCACTTCTTTAATATGAAGGCCCAGCATTTTGCAACACTTGATAATTCATATGAAGATAATCTAAAAGCCAAAATAGCCATTATCGATGAACTTGAGAAGTTTGAACCGGGTAATGACGTTCATGCTGCCTTTGAGCGACTAAAGGAACTGCAGAGGAAATGGACCGAAATAGGTTTTGTGCCCTTCAACAAAAAAGATGAAATAACAAACAGGTACAGAAATGCCCTTAACCAGGAGTTCGACAAACTCAGAATAGGTGATGACGATAAGAGCATTCTTAAATACAGGACAAAGCTTGACAGTCTTAAGACAAATCCCAAAGCATCGAGAAAAGTAAGAAACGAAAGGGATAAGTTCTTTACCAGGATAAAACAGCTTGAGAACGATATCGTTTTATGGGAGAATAACATAGGCTTCTTTGCCAGGTCTGCCAATGCTGACAATATGATAAGGGAAGTTCAGGAGAAAATTGAAAGTGCGAAGAGAATGATTAAGACCCTTGAGGAGAAGGTTAAAATGATAGATCAATCAGGGCTTGATGAATAATAATTTATATAACACGGTTTCTCATTTTTAAATTTTTCAGACTTTGGCAGACGTTAAATATGTTTTTGTAACCGGAGGTGTGACTTCTTCTCTGGGAAAAGGGATTATTTCAGCATCTCTGGCAAAACTCCTTCAGGCAAGAGGTTATTCGGTAACAATCCAAAAACTGGATCCCTATATTAATGTTGACCCCGGGACCCTTAATCCATATGAACATGGTGAATGTTATGTCACTCTCGATGGCGCCGAAACGGACCTCGACCTGGGACATTACGAGAGATTTCTCAATGTTCCGACAAGTCAGGCCAACAATGTCACAACCGGGATGATATATCAGTCGGTGATTAACAAGGAAAGAAGAGGTGATTACCTGGGTAAAACGGTACAGGTCATTCCCCATATCACCGACGAGATAAAAAGGCGTATTAAGCTTTTAAGTACAGGGGGGAAATTCGATATTGTTATAACTGAAATAGGAGGCACTGTAGGTGACATTGAATCATTACCATATATTGAATCGGTCAGGCAGCTCAAATGGGAACTTGGTGCCCGGAACTGCATCACAATACATCTTACCCTTGTACCTTACCTTTCAGCTTCCGGTGAGTTGAAAACCAAGCCCACACAGCATTCTGTTAAAGTCCTGCTCGAAAACGGTATCCAGCCCGACGTCCTCGTTCTTAGAACGGAGCACAGTCTCAACAATGACCTCAGAAGGAAAGTTGCCCTTTTCTGTAACGTCGCAGAGAACGCCGTTATTGAATCTATTGACGTATCAACCATATATGAGGTTCCTCTCAGGATGCTCGAAGAGAAACTCGATCAGACAGTACTTGGAAAACTTGACCTCTCCTTTGAAGATGACCCTCCCCTGCAACCCTGGAGGGATTTCCTTGACAGACTGAAGAATCCGAAACACTCGGTCAGGATTGGACTGGTTGGGAAATATGTTGAATTACCAGATGCATATAAATCCATATCCGAATCATTCGTTCACAGCGGAGCATACAATGAATGCGAAGTTAATCTTGAATATGTTTATTCAGATGAAATTACTGATGAGAATGTTAAGGAAAAACTTGGCTCATTCGACGGAATATTGGTAGCACCCGGCTTCGGATCACGTGGCATTGAAGGTAAGATAGCAGCTGTTAAGTATTCCAGGGAAAACAATATACCTTTCCTTGGGATATGCCTGGGAATGCAGTGTGCAATAGTGGAGTTTGCCAGAAACGTTTTGCTGTACGAGGGTGCTCATTCAACAGAGATCAACCATAAAACAAAATACCCTGTTATCGACCTCATGGAAGAGCAGAAGAGCGTAATCGACAAAGGAGGAACCATGAGACTTGGAGGATACAAATGCACTATCGGACCAGGCTCAACTTCATATAAGGCATACGGAAAAACAGAGGTTACAGAAAGACACAGGCATCGTTATGAATTCAATGACAGGTATATCGACGATTTTAAAAATAACGGGATGATCCCTGTTGGAATAAATCCTGATTCAAACCTTGTTGAAATAGTTGAAATACCATCACATAAGTGGTTTGTAGGGGTCCAGTTTCATCCCGAATACAGCAGCACTGTTCTGAACCCTCACCCCTTATTTGTCAGTTTCGTAAAGGCATGTATAAAAGAATAGTATATTGCAAAACTTTTTAATTAACGCTTAGAGAAGGAATGGATAAAAATACAATAACCGGTCTAGTACTTATTTTTCTGATATTCATAGGATTCAGCATTTTCAACAGCAGCAGGTTGAATAAATCATACGAAAAAGTAATTGTAACTGCTGATTCACTTTATTCAACCGGAGATCTTGAAAATGCCCGTGCTGAATACTTAAATGCCCTGAGATTCAAACCAAACAGTCCTGATGCCGTATCCCGGGTGAATGAGATAAACCAGAAACTCGGTTTTGTTAAGGAAACGCCTGAAGCTGATACTATTACAGCCATCAACCCGGCCCCTGATACTTCATCGCGAATTCTGCCCGACAGTCTGCTTAACCTTAACAGATTCGGAGCTTTTGCAGCATCAGCAACGGGAGATGATGAATATATAACGCTCGAAAACAACAGGATGGAGCTTAAAATCGCTCTGAAGGGAGGTCGTGTTTACTCAGCCCGGCTTAAAGATTTTGTAACCCACGACGGCAAACCCCTTATCCTGTTCTCAGGTGATTCCACCGAATTCGGGTTTAACTTTTTCACAGCCGACAACAGGGCTATCAGAACAAATGACCTCTGGTTCTCACAGGTCGCCGACAGCAAGGTAGTGTCTGTTACGGGAAACCCGGGATCAGTAGTTCTAAGGCTGCCGGCCGGAGATGATAGTTATATTGAGTATAATTATACCCTCGAACCTGATAAATATACTGTTGATTTCAATGTTACTTTCAAATCAATGGAGGGTGTCATTGCCTCAAATGTGAACAGTATTACCCTCGACTGGAAAATGTATATACCCCAGCAGGAAAAAGGAA
>JAVEZD010000035.1:0-17892 GCA_034003165.1 Bacteroidales bacterium
CTCCAGGATGAAGGCATGGATACCGTTCAGGCTAACCTCAGCCTTGGTTTCGGAGAAGATGAGAGAGACTACGGCGTCGGAGCCAGCATAATGAGGGAACTGGGACTGGGCAAGGTTAGACTTATCTCGAACAACCCTGTTAAAAGGGCTGGTCTGGAAGGATATGGCATCATGATCGTTGAAACCATACCCCTTGAGATAGCTGCCAATCCTCATAACGAGTTTTACCTCGAGACCAAGGCACACAAGATGGGACATAACCTTACCTGCTACAAACACCTGGGTAAATCAGGTGACTGATAACTAAGAAACCGCCTTACCTGAGATAATGAAAAACATCAGGATTGTCTTTATGGGAACCCCGGAATTTGCAGTAGCAACCCTGGGCTCACTCCTTATCAATGGTTATGATGTTGCCTGTGTGGTGACAGCCCCCGACAAACCGTCAGGAAGGGGACAGAAGATCACACGACCGGCCGTGGGAGTTTATGCAGATTCAATGTCCATCCCGGTACTTCAGCCCCTGAGCCTTAAAGATCCGGAGTTCCTGGATAACCTGACGAGATTCAATGCTGATGTTTTTGTAGTCGTCGCCTTCAGGATGTTACCTGAAGCGGTCTGGAGAATACCATCAACAGGCACAATCAACCTTCACGCCTCCCTCCTGCCCCAATACCGCGGTGCAGCTCCCATCAACCATGTCATTATAAACGGAGAGACAAAAACGGGAGTGACAACCTTTCTTATTGACGACAGGATAGATACAGGTGGTATACTGCTAAGGGAAGAAATAAATATCGGTCCTGGTGAAAATGCCGGAGAGCTCCACGACCGCCTCATGAAACACGGAGCCAGACTTGTTATAAAAACGCTGCAGGGAATTGCCGACCGGACTCTGAAGCCCTTGCCTCAATCGCATTTCATGATCCCGGGGGAAGAGCTTAAGCCAGCACCCCGTATCTTCCCTGATGACTGTTTTATTGACTGGGACAAGGATCCTGCAAGTATTAACAACCTTATCAGGGGCCTTTCACCTTACCCGGGTGCCCGTACCTGGTTCAGCAAGGGTGAAAACAATATTCTTTTCAAAGTCTTTGAGGCCGAAGCCCGACAGGGTATACATGATTATGCTCCGGGAACCCTGCTTTCCGACGGTCGTAATCAGCTTCAGGTGGCATGTAAGGGGGGGCTCGTGAACATACTGACCCTCCAGCCCGAAGGAAAAAAGGCTATGACGACTCCTGAATTTCTGAGAGGAATAAAAACGGATGACTATAATATTAAGGTCAGTTGACAGGAGCCTGAAGGCTCATGCGTAATCTCTGTCCTGCCGTCAGTGCCGTCCCCTGTCTGATCCCTGTAACCTCATAAAGACTGAGAAGTGTTATCGCGTATTTCTGGGCGATAAGATACATTGTCTCACCCTCAGCAACAGTGTGGTACATGATTCCTTCGGCGACACTGTCGCGTTTCATCTGAAGATACAGTGTCTGTCCGGGTTTAAGTTCAAAATTACCGGGCAGATCATTGAAACGGGCAAGGTCACCTTTAAGAACGCCGAATTCCATCGCTATACTCTCAAATGTATCTTCTTTCTTTACAAGAATATATCTGACACCATTATTTACCATAACACGTGACCCCCTTTCCAGAAGATCACCGAAACTGCTGACGGGAGCAGCAGCAACCGGAGCGGCGGCTGGCTGTGTACCTGAATTGGCGACAGACCTTGCAGTTGCGGTATCTCCCTGCCCTGGCGGAACCTGATCCGTTGTCACGGCAGCAGTTGTTTTTGTCGCTGAAGCAGGGGAAGTATTTGATTTGGCTGTCTTTGCCGGAACAGTTGCGGAAGGTGTCGTTGACACTGATCCGTTCCTCCTGGCAGTTGAGGATGCAGTATATCCCCTGTCGTAGTTGTAAAGAGCATTTTCCTCTATCTTCCTGATAAGCATATTAGCATAATCGGGATTGGTTGCATAACCCGCTTTCTTTAGTCCGCGGGCCCAGGCCTTGTAGTCATATGGATCGAGACTGAACAGGAAGCTGTACCTTGATCCGCTGACAAGAAAATCGGAATGATCCCTGTAAGACTCTCCCGCATTCCTGTATTTGCGAAAACATTCATTCCTCCTGTCGTCATGGTATCTGATAGAGGGTCCGTTCCAGCTGTTGTGACACTTTATCCCGAAATGGTTGTTGGCTTCCCTGGCAAGAGTACTCCTTCCGTAGTCCGATTCTACCATTCCCTGGGCAAGCGTAATGCTGGCAGGGATGCCTGTTCTTTTCATCTCACTGATAGCCAATTCACTATACTGTTTAATATAGGATGAAGCTGTTGCTGTGGCCGATGCTGATACCGGAGGAGGTGATGCAAGCGGACGGGATGAACGGCATGAATAATTCACCTGTATAATAATCAGTAGAATAAATATATAGCTTGTTGTTCTCTTCATAAAACTGGTTTTGGGCAAAAATATAAAAATATGCTTCAAAAACGCATCCGTTTTCTTAACACTCGCAGGGAGTTACTGACCGGTTGGCAAAGTTATCAACAGTTAAAAGGGAAAATGAAGGTCTGGAATATTGTTACGGTTTTTTAAGTAACTGTTACAGGCAGGGTTCAGGCAATTAGTATTATTTTTGTATGAAAAGTCCGATCACTTACATATGAAGATCAGAACCATATCATTTGACTACAGCGAATATGACGATGCTACGTCACTTCGCGGTGAAGACGGCAGGCTTGTAGCAGAGGCAAGAGATGCGGCCTTGCGGGCCTATGCTCCATACTCGTCTTTCAGGGTGGGCGCAGCGGTTAGGCTCGAAAGCGGGACTATCGTCACCGGCTCCAATGTAGAGAACGCGGCCTTCCCTTCGGGCAGCTGTGCCGAGAGTTCAGCCATATCAAATGCCGTATCAAACCATCCGGGCGACAGGCCGGTAGCCATTGCCATTGCAGCTATGAACAGCAGGGGAATAACCCCACAGCCTGTAACGCCGTGCGGCAGATGCCGTCAGGTGATATCAGAAGAAGAAAGCAGGTATGGCAAACCTGTGAGAATAATTCTCCACGGGGAATCGAAGACCCTTATTCTTGAAAAATGCAGTGACCTGCTACCCCTTCAGTTCAGCAAGGATGATCTCAGGAATGATCTTCAGAAATGACAAGCTGGAATCCGGCGCCATGGATATTCTTTATATTTATTGACTGATCTTCCGACAGCAGTTTCCTGAGTTTTGTTATATAGACGTCCATACTACGTGCTGTGAAATAATCATCAGAACCCCATATCTTCTTAAGTGCCAGCTCCCTGCTTATCAATTCATTGGGATTTAAAGACAGAATTTCAAGCAACTGGGCTTCCTTGGGCGACAGTTTCTGTTCAGTATTGCCATCGGTCAGGGTTCTGAGCCTGGTATTGAAGGTAAACTTACCTATCATATACACGTCTTTTGGGCCGGGACTTATTTCCCGCCGGCTGGCAATGGCATTGATCTTGGCCAGGAGGATGTCGGTGTCGAAAGGCTTGGTGATGTAGTCATCGCCGCCCACTCCATAACCCTGAAGAACGTCCTCCTTTAGCTTCTTTGCAGTAAGAAAGACTATGGGTACGGTCTTGTTTATCTTTCTTATCTCTCCGGCGATAGTAAAGCCGTCGACATGGGGAAGCATAACGTCGAGGATGCATATATCGAAGTCGCCTTTGCGGTATTTCTCCATTGCATACTTCCCGTCATCCACCCATTCAACCTGATAGTCATTAAGTTCGAGGTAAGACTTAAGTACCGAGCCGAAGCTCAGGTCATCTTCAACAAGAAAAATTTTTACAGCCCTGTCATTCATAGTCAGTTTGTCCAGTTGAACGGAATAAATACTTCGAATCGGCTACCTTTGCCCGGTTCGCTTGTCAGGTCAATAGTACCCCTGTGGGCATCAACAATTGCCCTTACATAGTTAAGACCAAGGCCGAATCCTTTAACGTCGTGAACATTGCCTGATGTCTGTCTGTAGAATCTTTCAAAGATACGACTCTGAACGCTCTTTGACATTCCTATGCCCTTATCTGTTACTGCCAGCACAATCCCCCTGCCTTTATTCATTGTTTCTACGGTAATCTCAGGAGGCCCGTCCGAATATTTGATGGCATTGTCGAGAAGGTTATTAACGAGGTTTGTCATGTGTTCCGCATCACAGTAAACTTCAGGTTCTTCAGCTTCAAGTCTGAGACTAATTGATCCGTTTTTCTGGTGAGCCTGAATACTTATAGTTTCCACAGCCCTTTCAATAATAGAATGAAGTGAATGGTTTTCAAAGCGGAACTCTATTTCCTTGTTGTCGAGTGAAGCAATCTGCAGGATGGTCTCCACCTTTCTGTTCATCCTTATGTTTTCCTTTTTTATCATGCCCACGAAATGCCTGATGCTCGACTCATCGTTTATGACCCTCGGGTTGGTAATGGTATCAGCAGCCAGGGATATGGTTGCAATGGGTGTTTTGAATTCATGGGTCATATTGTTTATGAAATCCGATTTCATCTCAGAGATCTTTTTCTGACGGATTATCATGAACAGGCTCATTGCAAAGGTTGCCAGGATGATAAGTGAAAAAAGCAGTGAACCTCCCAGTATCCATGCCATTGATCCCAGAACATAGTTGGTCCTTTCAGGAAACACTACTGAGAGAAGAAGATCCTGGCGTATTATGTTTCCCGGGAAAAGCCGCACAACGTAGTTGCTTCTTAAAAAGTCGTTTTTCCCGGAGAGGCGGAAAGTCCCTTCCTGGACCGCTCCATTCTTAATAACTGCAAATTCGAAGGGAGTATGTACACCTGCAAAGTAAAGTGACTGTCCCAGTGCTGATGCGATCTGTTGGTTGTCCAGTTGCTGACTGTTTTCCCATTCATACACTTCTGCTATCATCTGGTCACTCATATTCCTGAATTCAGTTGACCTCCTCTGTATCCAGTCAAGAAATTCATTCCTGTCGATAGAAACAGCACTGGTATCGCTGGCTATAAGCTCCCCGCTTCCTGTTATATTTAGCTCTCCCGGATTCAGGGGTGAAGCTGTGATAAACTGAACCGAGTCGGAGTAATATGCGGTATCGCCCGTCATAACAACCGATTTGCTTGTTGTGGTTCCGTACAGGGAATCGGAGGTACCTGTGAACGACTGGTTGGTTATACTCATGCTGAAGTTGACTGTTCCGGGCGGAAGGTAACTGTCAAAGCCAAACATGTCCGAAAAGGCGTCACGGTCATTGCCTAAAAGAGACTGATCGTTCATCATGAAATTACGGAAGAAATTCATCCTGCGGGATGACTCCATTGATTCGGCAACATTATTAAGGCTCATGGTAACGGCGGCATTGAAGTTGTCGTTCCTTACGCCGACAGCATTCCTTATCCAGATTATCTGAACCCATATTATCCCTGTGAGCGATATAAGCATCATAAGGATGAGTGCCGAAAACTTCTTTCTGCTCATGCTGCAAAAATAATCCTAAAAGGTACAGGATGAATCATTTTAACTTTTCCTTAACTCTAATTAACCTGATTTTAACGTAGTTCCCTTCCTGGCTGCGTAGATTTGCATAGTGTGATGCAACAGGTAGTTTACTTAAAGAAGCAGGAACAGAGAACGAACTTCAGTTCAGGCTTTCATGACAAATCCACGGGAGGGTCCTGCCAGATACAGGGCTCTCCTTTTTTAAGTAAGTACATTCCTGAAGGCCTGCCAGATATCTGTTGTGGGCAGACTGGCTTCAATAACCAGTTTTTCTTTTTTAACCGGATGGATCAGCTCCAGCCTTTTTGCAAAGAGGCTTATTCCACCGTCCTCATTTGACCTTGAGAAACCATACTTCAGATCTCCTTTTACCGGACAGCCAATTTTGGCCAGTTGTGCCCTTATCTGGTGATGACGGCCGGTATGAAGAGTTACTTCCAGCAGGTAAAAACGTTCTGATCTTCCTATAACATGATAATGAAGCGAAGCCTGTTTTGAGCCTTTTACCTCGGTGTCGTATACATAGGTTTTATTCTGTTCCTCGTTCTTCTTAAGAAAATGAACAAGGGTAGCCTCATCTTCCGGAGGTCTTTCCTTTACTATGGCCAGATAAGTCTTCTTCACATCCCTGGTCCTGAACATCTCATTAAGGCGGGCAAGGGCTTTTGAGGTACGGGCAAAAAGCACAACCCCACCCACCGGTCTGTCAAGACGGTGGACAACGCCAAGAAAGACATCACCCTTCTTATTGTATTTCTTTGCGATATATTCCTTGACCCAGATATCAAGTGACTGATCACCTGTTCTGTCACCCTGAGAGAGGTCTGATGGTCTTTTGTTTACTGCGATAAGGTGATTGTCCTCGTATAGAATTTCAGGCATCCGGATCTATTTTCAGTATTGTTCATTTTCGTCAGGAAAGCTGCCCGACCTTACATCACCGATGTAGTTTCTTACAGAATCCCTGATAGATGTGTACAGATTATTATACCTGCGCAGGAAGCGCGGTGAAAACTCCTGGTTTATACCCAGCATGTCGTGAAGGACCAGTACCTGTCCGTCGGTATAACGGCCTGCTCCTATTCCAATAACAGGTATCTTTATTGATCCTGTTACTTCACCGGCAAGTTTTGCAGGAATCTTTTCAAGAACAAGCGCAAAGCAGCCTGTTTTCTCGAGAAGTATTGCATCCTCCCTAAGTCTGTCTGCTTCCTCTTCCTCCCTTGCTCTGACAACATAGGTACCAAACTTATGGATTGACTGAGGGGTAAGACCCAGATGTCCCATTACCGGTATTCCTGCCGAGAGTATCCTTTCAACCGATTCGGTGATTTCCCTTCCCCCCTCCAGCTTAACAGCCTCTGCTCCTGTCTCCTTCATGATACGGATGGCTGAAGTAAGCGCTTCCTTCGAATTACCCTGGTATGTTCCGAAAGGAAGATCGACAACAACAAGGGCACGGCTGACCCCCCTTACTACAGATGCAGCATGGTATATCATGTTATCGAGGGTGATCGGAAGGGTGGTAGTATAACCTGCCATCACATTGGATGCTGAATCACCGACAAGGATGACATCAATCTCGGCTTCATCCAGAATTCTGGCCATGGAATAATCGTAGGCAGTCAGCATGGCAATTTTTTCACCCCGTGTTTTCATTTCACTCAGGACGTGGGTGGTTACCTTTTTGACAGATTTTTGTACCGACATAACAGAAGGTTTAAATTAAGAGATGACAAAGCTACGAAATTGGTTCAAATTACGGACATATAAATTCATTTTGTCATGAGACCTGACTGTTATACACTGTCGTTTTGTCACCTTACAGGCAGCCGGATCAAAAACCAATGCCATATTTACCTGAAAAATAAAAAATGACTCAGTGGCACAATCATTGCTGACTGTAATGTCATTAAACGAAATCTCTAAAACATCATAAAATGGGAAAAATAATTGGAATTGATCTGGGAACGACAAACTCGTGCGTTGCCGTGATGGAAGGCAGTGAGCCGGTAGTAATACCCAACAGCGAAGGGAAAAGGACCACTCCCTCGATTGTTGCTTTTATAGACAACGGCGAACGCAAGATTGGCGACCCGGCCAAACGTCAGGCCATAACAAACGCAAAAAAGACTGTTTACTCAATCAAAAGGTTTATGGGTGAGACCTTCGACAAGGTAAATACCGAGATCAAAAGAGTCACCTATGACGTAGTAAAGGGAGACAACAACACACCAAGGGTTAAGATAGACAACAGGCTGTATTCACCGCAGGAGATCTCGGCAATGGTACTTCAGAAGATGAAGAAGACAGCTGAGGATTATCTCGGACAGGAAGTCACAGATGCCGTAATCACAGTGCCTGCATATTTCAGCGACTCCCAGCGTCAGGCTACCAAGGAAGCCGGTGAGATTGCGGGACTCAACGTAAAAAGGATAATTAATGAGCCCACAGCCGCTTCACTTGCGTACGGCCTTGACAAAAAATCGCAGGACCTGAAGATAGCTGTCTTCGACCTTGGAGGAGGAACGTTCGATATTTCAATACTTGAACTCGGTGATGGTGTTTTTGAAGTCAAGTCAACCAACGGCGACACCCATCTCGGAGGCGATGACTTTGACCATCTGATCGTTGACTGGCTCGCTGAGGAGTTTCTTAAGGAAGAAGGTATCGACCTTAGAAAAGACCCTATGGCCATGCAGCGTCTTAAAGAAGCTGCCGAGAAAGCCAAGATCGAACTTTCGAGCACAACATCAACAGAGATAAACCTTCCATATATAATGCCCGTCGACGGTATTCCGAAGCATCTTGTAAAGACCCTCACAAGGGCCAACTTTGAGAAGATCTGCGACAGACTTATACAGGCATGTATAGAGCCCTGCCAGAAGGCATTGAATGATTCAGGACTCAAGACTTCGGATATTGATGAGGTGTTACTTGTCGGCGGTTCAACAAGGATACCTGCAATTCAGCAGCTCGTTGAGAAATTCTTCGGAAGAGTTCCTTCCAAGGGTGTTAACCCTGATGAGGTTGTTGCCGTCGGTGCAGCAATACAGGGTGGTGTACTCACCGGAGAGGTCAAGGATGTACTGCTTCTGGATGTCACCCCCCTTTCACTGGGTATAGAAACCATGGGTGGTGTTATGACAAAACTCATTGAATCGAACACTACCATCCCGACCAAGAAAACTGAGGTGTTTACTACAGCAGCTGACAGCCAGCCATCGGTTGAGATCCATGTTCTTCAGGGCGAAAGACCCATGGCGACAGGAAACAAGACCATCGGACGTTTCCACCTCGACGGTCTGCCTCCTGCACCAAGGGGAGTCCCCCAGATCGAAGTCACCTTTGACATCGATGCAAACGGCATACTTCATGTGGCAGCCAAGGACAGGGGTACCGGAAGAGAACAGAGAATCAGGATAGAAGCTTCATCAGGGCTCAGTGATGATGAGATAAAGAGGATGAGGGATGAAGCAAAGGCCAATGCCGAAGCCGACCTGGCAGCAAAAGAAAAGATCGACAAGATCAATGCTGCCGACAGCATGATATTCACAACAGAAAAACAGCTGAAGGAATTCGGCGACAAACTTCCTGCTGACAAGAAACCGGCTATTGAACAGGCGCTTTCCAAACTTAAGGAAGCCCATAAATCACAGGATGTTTCAGCAATCGACTCTGCCCTTGCCGAACTTAACTCTGTATGGCAGGCTGCTTCTGAAGAGATGTACAAAACGGCCCAGAATGCCGGACCATCATCTGCCGAGCAGCCAGGACCTGGTCCTGATGCCGGAAGCAAAAAAGACTCAGGCAGCGACGAGGTGACTGACGTGGATTTTGAAGAAGTGAAGTAGAATAATAATAAAGGTTATAAGAAAAGAGGCTTGCCACAGGTGAGCCTCTTTTTCATTAAGTTCACAGGCTTGTTGCTGCTAAGCTTTTTTGTATTTTTATAACAATTTTTAAAGAAACATTATGGATCTGAAATCAGTTTTCACATTTCTTCTGATGATGGTTTTCTTCTCCTCTCCCCTGAATGCCGATCAGACTCTCAACCAGACTGACAGTGAGGGGAGGAAACAGGGCAGGTGGGTCACGCGGTACCCCGGTGGCTCTGTGATGTACGAGGGATATTTCAGGGACGACAGACCGGAAGGTGAGTTTAAAAGATACTACGAAAATGGCACCATGAAGTCAGTTATGTTATTCAGCAATAACGGGATGGATGCCATCGCCACACTGTACTACGAAAATGGCTTTGTTGCTTCAAAGGGAAAATATGTTAACCAGCTTAAGGAAGGTAAGTGGCAGTTCTTCTCCGTGCTTACCGAAGGAATACTGGTGAGTGAGGAGGAGTTCAGGCTTAACCTGCGGAACGGAACGACGGTTAAGTACTATCCCGATGGTACCGTTGCTGAAAAGATAACATACAGCAATGATGTAAAGAACGGCGAATGGCTCAGATTCCATCCTGACGGGAAACCAGCTCTGAAGGCATGGTATCAGATGGGAAGAATAAACGGGAAGTTTGAATCCTTCTTTGAGAACGGAAAGCTGCAGTTTTCAGGATCTTACCTGTCGGACCTCAAGGACGGTGAATGGAAGATCTTCAACGAAAACGGCACTCTGAGATATTCAATAGTCTATAAACTGGGAATGACAGACAGCAAGGTTATCGACATCCAGCAGACTAACTATATAGACTCACTGGAAAAGAACAGTAGAAATATTCAGGACCCTGAGAAGAATCCTGACCTCTGGCAGTAGACAGGCGAAGCTGTCAGAAAACAGTCAGGCCAAATAGATGGGACCTTGCAGGTTTACAGGTATTATCTGCATACCTGGTTCAGTAAAACTTAATAGTCGTTTGCGGAGGACCAACACCGTGACAGATATGAATGAAAAGATGACACTCACCGAGCTTCAGCTCCTTGTCAAAGACGCGCTTTACATGAATTTCCCGGGCATGTACTGGGTAACTGCCGAAATTGCCGAGTTAAAGGAGAACTATGCCGGACACTGTTATCTTGAACTTATTGAAAAGCTGCCCGACGGAAGAAACCCTAAGGCAAGGGCCCGTGCCATAATATGGAGCAACCGCTGGTCCTTCATCAGCTCATACTTTTCAAACATGACCCGGCAGACGCTGAGGGAAGGTATGAAGGTGATGCTTAAGGTAAAAATCGAATACCATGAGTTATACGGACTGAGCCTTGTAGTTTCAGATATTGATCCGGCATTCACCATAGGAGAAATGGCGGTCAGGAGACAGATGATAATAAAAAGACTCGAAGAGGAAGGTATCTTTGATATGAACAGGGAAATGGAATTTCCTCTCCTTCCCCGCCGGATAGCAGTTATCTCCTCGAGAAATGCGGCCGGGCTGAGCGACTTCCTTGACCACCTCAGAAACAACAGTTATGGATATGTTTTTCATACTGAACTCTTTGAAGCTTCGATGCAGGGCGCCGAAACCGAAAAAGATGTCATCAACGCCCTATATAAGATAGGATCCCAGGCAGATAGGTTCGACGTTGTGGCAATCATACGCGGAGGAGGCTCACAAAGTGATCTCAGCTGGTTCGACAACTACGACATCGCCTATAACGTGACCCAGTTTCCGCTTCCTGTACTGACAGGTATAGGCCATGAAAAGGACCAGTCAGTGACAGATATGGTGGCCTTCAGCTCGCTTAAGACGCCCACAGCGGTGGCCGATTTCCTTATAAGCGCCATGGCTGAGACTGAAGAGCATATTCTGACTATGAGCAACGATATAGCTGAGCGATCAAGGCTTATAATGGAATCGTACAGAAACATACTTGATAAAAGTAAGATAAGACTTATTCCGGTTGCAAAAATGATGGTGGCTGACTTCAGGGAGCTGCTCTCGCAAACCACCATCGGACTAATAAAAACAGGGAAGGAAATGATAGCAAGGGCTGACCGGATACCCTCGAACCTTGAGTCAAGGCTTGGTTCTGCATCAAGGACAGTGCTCATTAACCGATCTTCGGCCCTTGCCCTCAAAAAACAATACCTTCAGAATTACCCTGCTGTCTTACTTAAGAACAAGACAACAAAGGTTGAAAGCCTGGAGAACTCATTATCGATCCTTAGTCCCGAAAACGTCCTCAGACGCGGATACACTATTACTTCAATGAAAGGTGTAATCATCAAGGAAGCTGCCCTCCTGAAGGAAGGAGATATGATAGAGACATTTTTCAGGGATGGAAAAATAAACAGCAAGGTAACAGGGAAAAAGGCCGGAAATGAAGGACCAAAGGACAATCAGAAAACATAAGAGATATGACAAAAAAAGAGCTTTCATTCAATGAATCCGTAAAGGAGATTGAAAAGATCCTTGCCAACATCGAAAGCGGAGAACTCGATGTCGACAGGCTGTCGGCTGAGGTAAAACGTGCATCCGAGCTTATACGCCTGTGTCAGAAAAAGCTCAGGGCAACAGAAGAAGAAATCAACGGTATCTTTAAGGAAATGACCTGAGATGCAGCTGGCATAGCAAAAAAAAACCGTCTCAGTCAAACTGAGACGGCCAAACTACTTTACTACCCTAAACCTAAATCTGTGAAAAAACTCACGTAGCAGATCGCTACACCTTCTTGTATTAAAACGTATAAGTTATGCAATTTGTTTCAGAAAAAGGTATTTTTTTTTGAAAAAATTGTCTTTTTTTTCTATTGTTTTTCAACCCCAAGAACATCCTTGAATGCCTTTATAAAAGTATCCTTAGGAAGGGCTCCCATTGCCATCTGAGGCTGACCCTCGGCCGGTACAAAAAGGAAGGATGGGATACTCCGTATTCCGAAAGCAGCAGCAAGTTCCTGTTCTTCCTCAGTATTCACCTTGTAAATATCAAGCTTACCATCAAAATCCTTTGAAAGCTCTTCGAGAACCGGAGCTACCATCTTACATGGCGCACACCAGTCGGCGTAAAAGTCAATTACACATGGTTTGCTTCCTTCAAATTTCCATTCCTTGTTGACTTCGTAATTAAATACTTTGCTCAGGAAGGTCTCTTTTGTTAAATGTTCTATCATTTCAGTCTTTTTTGTTGTTTAACATCCGGTTATGCCTTTTGTTCAGTTTATAGGCAATGATCGTGCCATCGCACTGCAACGATCATAATTTACGAAAAAACTAAGTATTAATTGTAACTTTGTCATGATTTAATAACAATTTGTCATATTTATATATGCAGATATGTCTTAATGACAAAATATTCAGTATCCTTTCGGGTGTGGTAACTGAGGAGAATCTGGAGGCCTGGGTTATCGGAGGATATGTCAGGGATTTATTGCTTGAAAGGGATCACCCAGGCAAGGACATAGATATTCTTGTGCTTGGTAACGGCATCGATCTTGCCAGAAAGGTGGCAAAAAAGCTGGGACCGGGGATAAAGGTAAGTGTCTTCAAAAATTTCGGGACTGCCATGCTCAGGCACGGGGAATATGAGCTTGAGTTTGTCGGGGCAAGGAAGGAATCTTACGATAGGGAGTCGAGAAAGCCAACAGTTGAATGCGGCACCCTTGAAGATGACCAGAAGAGGCGTGATTTCACCATTAACACACTGGCTGTAAGCCTGAACCATAATAGTTACGGGGAGTTTCTTGATCCATTCAATGGGTATGAGGATCTGAAAAATGGTTTGATAAAGACTCCGCTTGATCCGGGACAGACTTTCTCCGATGATCCTTTAAGGATGATGAGGGCTGTCAGGTTTGCCTCCCAGCTTAACTTTACTATCGATACGACCACTCTTGAATCCATTAAAGAAAATGCCGGAAGGATAAGTATTGTTTCGATGGAGAGGATTATCACGGAGTTTAATAAGATTCTTTTGTCGGAACGCCCTTCAAGAGGTCTGATACTGCTTGACACTACCGGCCTGCTCGCGCTTGTCTTCCCGGAGATCGATAAGCTTAAGGGAGTTGAAAAGAAGGAAGGGAAGGCTCATAAGGATAATTTCAGGCATTCTCTTAAAGTCCTCGACAATATATCCCGTCATACAGACAATCTGTGGCTGCGATGGGCTGCCCTGCTGCACGATATTGCCAAACCTCTGACAAAAAAATATTCGCAGGAAACAGGCTGGTCGTTTCACGGTCATGAATACCTGGGCAGCAAAATGATTCCCGGGATCTTCAGGCGCCTTAAGCTTCCTCTTAACGAGAAGATGAAGTATGTCCAGAAGCTTGTTGACCTCCACCTCAGGCCCATTGCCTTATCCCAGGAAGTAGTTACCGATTCAGCCGTCAGACGCCTGCTGTTTGAGGCCGGTGATGATATTGATGACCTTATGCTTCTCTGCGAAGCTGACATCACCTCTGGTAACGAAGTAAAAAAAGCCGGTTATCTTGAAAACTTCAGACTTGTCAGGAAGAAACTGAAAGAGATTGAGGAGAAGGATGCAGTCAGGAACTTCCAGCCTCCCGTTGACGGGGAAGAGATAATAAAAACCTTCGGTATTAAACCGGGCAAAGAGGTCGGTATAATAAAGAATGCCATCAGGGAAGCCATCCTCGACGGTATCATTCCCAATGACCATGAAGCTGCCCGCAGGCTGATGATAGAAAAAGGAGCCGGGCTTGGGCTCACTCCTGTAGACGATCAGGTCTGACTGTCATTTCAAGCATCACGGGAAGATGGTCGCTGTACCCTCCCTGGTAACTATAACCCCTGTAGGTTGCAAAGGGAGAGACACCAGGATATAAAGGATCCTTTTCAAGGAGAAAATCCTGACTCACAACCGTGAATGAATCACTGTCTGCCGCAAGTCCCGATTCACATTCCAGAATCCATCCACTGACAATAAACTGATCGATGGTTTCCCATAAGCCCCTATACCTGTAGGTACCTGCAACATCCTGAGTCGTGCCATCCGACAGGTTGACAAGCCGGGGGCTGTAATCCACACCTCCCAGCCCCACTCCCTTAACAAGGTCCTGCATTACCCTGTCCCCGGCGACAGCATTGAAATCGCCGGTAATAATGATTTTTGCCCTTCCTCTGTGTGCGCACGATATTGAATCGGCAAGCACCCTTACTGTTTTCATAATATCGTCTCTCAGGCCGGCTGCAGCAAGCACCCCTCCCCTCCTTGAAGGCCAGTGGTTGACAATTACATGTAACGTATCATCTCCGGTTTTAAACCTTGCATACAGAATTTCACGGGTAGGATAATCAACGGCAGCCGTATCTTTAAGATAATGCCACGAATAACTGAGGACATCAAGAATATCTTTCCTGTAAATCAGACATACATCAATACCTCTTCTGTCGGGTGAATCCCTGTGTATAACTGAATAGTTGTACTTTGAAAGGTAGGTGTCATAGATCAGATCGTCAAGAACTTTCCTGCTTTCTACCTCGCAGAAAGCAACAACAGAGGGTGGGGACCAGCCTCCGGCAGCTACAATGGCCCTGTATACTGCACTAATCTTTTTCCTGTATCTTGATTCAGTCCACCTCATTACTCCATCCGGAGTAAATTCATCGTCGTCAGTCAGAGGGTCATCTGAAGGATGGAAGAAATTTCCAGTATTATAAAACATTATCGTCACAGGACTATTAAATGCTTCCTGTGAAAATGTTTCCGCGCATAAAAGGATCAACAGCACGAGGATGCCTGATACTCTCAACTCTGAAATGTTAGTATGCATTTATCCAACGGTACCTTCTGGCGCTTTCACCAAATTTAACGGCTAAGGTCAGCTCATGGGTACCAAGGCTTTGCTTTCTTATGTCAGTGAGTGTAAAATCAAATGCGTAGGCAAAATAAAATCTGTCATATTTCAATCCAAGCATCATTATTACTGCGTCATTGGTTCTGAACGACAAACCTGCCCAGTAATCATATTTATAGTACACCCTGGCAGTGATATCAGCCTGGATAGCTTTGAAAAACATATCCGACGATCTTATAAAGCCGGAGGGTTCAATTATCCAGTTGGCTGCAAGGGGAATCTTAACTCCACCTGTAAGGTAATAATGTCCAAGTTCTGATCTGTTGTTATTTCCCGAATTGCCTAACATAACTGATCCTCTCAGGAGATTGGTCATCGAAAATCCAACATAATAGTTCTCTGCAGTATAGGTGGCACCGAAGTTGAAATCAGGAATAAAAACTGAACGGTCGTAGGTGTTCAGGTAAGGATCGTCACGGTCGTAATAAAGCAGTCCTTCCATATTGACCGCATATTGATAAGCGGTCAGGGCTAGTCCGAAAGACAGATTCCTGGCCGGACCTTCCTCATCTCCCAGGGGTATATGATAGGCATAGGCAGCCTGAAAACCTGTACGCCTCATTATTCCGTTGTAATCGCTGAAGAGATAACCTCCAAGGCCGACCCGTCCTCCCTTTGTAGGCCTTACAAGCTTTTTACTTACCGAGGTTGCCTTTGAGATATAACTGTCGCGAAGGATACGAGTCTGGAAACTTGCAGCATAGGTAGCGGGTGCCTGATTGAGGCCGGCCCATTGCTCTCTCACTGTAAGGTTTATAGTCGTGTAACCGTCACGTCCGGCAACAGAAGGATTCAGCAGGAATCCATTCATTGTATACTGGCTGTACAAAGGCACCTGCTGACTGAAAAGGCTTAAGGTGACCAGGCTGAGGGCCATAGCCGTCAGGATAGTTCTGATATGGATCATATTCTTGATTTTCATCATTTTAAACACGTTAACGGATTACACTGATTACACCAGACCTTGGTTGTGAACCATCATTAAGATAAAGTATATAATGGTATGAGTCAGTGGGAACC
This sequence comes from Bacteroidales bacterium, assembly GCA_034003165.1. GTDB lineage: Bacteria > Bacteroidota > Bacteroidia > Bacteroidales > VadinHA17 > LD21. The sequence goes on from JAVEZD010000035.1 coordinate 16,296, forward strand.
AGCGAACCATCCTCAAGACGACCGTCCCACCTGTTTGCTGCAGGATTTTTGGTTCTGAAAACAAGTCTGCCCCACCTGTTGTAAACAAAGACTTCTGCATCGGGATACAACTCAATATTTTTCATCTTCCAATCGTCATTGTAGCCATCATTATTGGGCGTAATGACCTGGTTTATCTCAATACAGTTGAACGATCCGGTTACCCCAACCTCTATTTCGGCCGAACGGGCACAAAGATTATCATCCGTCACAACAACGCTGTAGGTTCCAGGTAACAGCAGATTCCTGTCAACCGAAGATGTATTATCAGACCATATCACGCTGTAGGGAGATGTTCCTCCTGTAATATTCAAATCTATTGCTCCGTCATTCTCCTCAGGACAGGTTGCATCAGTAACAACATATCCTATTAATATCTCATCCGGTTCTTCAACCACAACTGAAACCGTTTTCCCGCAACCGTTTGCATCGGTTACTGTTACAGTATAGGTGCCTGCCCTGAGACTTTCCACATCGGGTGTTGTTACAACAGGAATGGTATTCCATGCAAAGCTGTAAGGACCTGAATCACCTGAGACGGTAGCAGAAACTGAACCATCAGACGATCCGTAACATTGTACATCAACATTTGTGACAGTAACGATGAAGTCATTTTCAGGCTGTCCGATTGTTACTTCTTCCTCTGCCACACAAGCGTTTGCATCGGTTACAGTTACCCTGTATGTGCCGGCAGCGAGTCCTGAAGCAGTCCCGGTCTCCTGCACAGGAACCGTGTTCCATGAGTAGCTGTAAGGACCAGTACCTCCTGTAACCAGCACCTCAGCTGTTCCTTCTGATCCGCCGTAACAAAGATTATCAGTTTTAGTAAGAGCCAGGGCCAGAACATCAGGCTCTGTAATCGTAATTTCTATATCGTCGGTCGACATTTCAGCATCACGAACTGTAACAATGTAAGTGCCGGGAGCAAGTGAACCAAAGGTTCCTGATTCAACGAAGTCACCCCCGTCAATGCTGTATTCAAAAGGCAGGGTTCCACCCCATCCTTCCACTGTCACACTTCCATTTGCTTCACCGTTGCAAAGGACATTGGTTTGTGAAACCAGACGGGCCACCAGTTCTTCGTCAGGCTGGTTTATGGTGACACTCAGGTCGAATGTGCACAGATTAATATCCCTGACAGTAACCTGATAAGTACCCATTGGAAGTGATCCGAAGGTTCCTGATGATCCGAATTCGCCTGTTCCGATCCTGTACTGATAGGGAGCAGTACCGCCTGTGCCTTCAACCGTGAAACTTCCATCACTACCTCCCCATTCCGAAACATCAGTAAGAGATACTACGCTGGCACCTGTAGCCTCAGCTGGACCACCGACTTCAACGTTGAGGACAAGTTCACAAAGATTAGCGTCTGTGACTGTCAGAATATATGGTCCTGCTGCAAGTTCTTCCAGTTCCGGTGTTGTGGCTCCGGTATTCCACAGATATATATAAGGTGCCGTTCCTCCTGTTACTGTTACACTGACCGTTCCGGTAAGGTCGCCGTAACAAAGGACATCTTCTGTTTCAACACTTCCGGCAAGGGCATCCGGCTCACTTA
>JAVEZD010000036.1:0-17794 GCA_034003165.1 Bacteroidales bacterium
AAAAGGCTGAACAATATAACAGGCCCTCCTTTATTGAGACTGATCCTGCAAGCATTCCCCCCCGTTATACCCAAAAAGGCGATATCGAGATAGCCGGGTTTCTTGCGGCAACAATCGCCTGGTGAAACCGTAAGAGGATAATCAGAAACTCTTTAAGGATGATGGAGATACACGAGGATTCACCTTATGATTTCATAGTGAACTCGAGCGATTGCGAACTTGATCAGGCAGTAAGATTCGTACACAGAACATTCAATCTTGTTGATCTTGCTTATTTTATGAAAGCTCTCCGTCATATCTACAGGAACAAGGGAGGGCTGGAGAATATTTTTAAGACCTGTAAAACATCAGATTCCCTTCAGCCTGCCATTCATGAATTGCATAGGATATTCTTTGAGCTGCCCCATGAAAAAAAGGACTAAAAGACATATTTCAGGTCCGTTCAAAGGATCGGCCGGAAAAAAGATCAACCTGTTCTTAAGGGTAATTAAGGTAGCAGAATAATAAAACACCCCATTCTGGTACAATTTTTTCAAATAATTACCCTCAATCTATTACATATAACTCAATAAATTACCGGCAATTTGCTCCATTTGTATTATATTTGATTCTTAAACCAGCAATGTCAACAAAGTGTTCAGAAGGGATATTTTACAGGAATTAAAGAAATGGGCGGGAAAATCAAACCGCAAACCATTGGTATTGAGAGGTGCCCGGCAAGTGGGAAAAACTACAGCCATTGAAATGTTTTCAAAAGATTTTGACCAGTATATTTATTTGAATTTGGAGAAAGCAAGTGACAGACAAATATTTGAAAAAGATTATCCCTTTTCTGATTTACTTTCCTCAATGTTCATATTTGCAGGTAAAAAGCGTGCAGGAGGAAGAACCCTGATTTTTATTGATGAAATCCAAAACTCTCCAAGAGCTGTTGCCTTGTTACGGTATTTTTTCGAAGAAGCGAACGACTTGTATGTAATAACTGCCGGGTCGTTGCTGGAAAGTATAATGGATAAAAGAATTTCGTTCCCTGTGGGCCGCATTGAATATATGGCAATGCGTCCCTGTTCATTCAGGGAGTTTCTGTTTGCCACCGGGAACAATCAATTGATAGAAATGCTCGAAAAACCAGATGTTCCCGGATTTTTACATTCTCAATTACTCTCGTGGTTTAAAAAGTACGCAACTATTGGCGGGATGCCCGAAGTGGTGAACCTTTATGCGCAGAATTATGATATTACTTCGCTTGGTGTGGTATTTGACAGCCTGATTCAATCCTATTCCGATGATGTTGACAAATATGCGGCTTCATCAGCACAGGTTCATTACATTCAGCATGTTATTGCAAATATCTTCAGAGAGGGGGGTACTAAGGTCACTTTTGGAAAATTTGGCAACTCGGATTATCGTTCCCGTGAAATGAGTGAGGCTTTCCGGGTAGTTGAAAAAACCATGCTTATAAAGCTGATATACCCTTGCACATCAGCAAAAATGCCTGTAAAGCAAAATCCGGGAAGAAAGCCCAGGTTACATGTGGTAGATACCGGATTAATTAACCACTCTCTAAAAATCATGGGCGAACTTGTGTTTAACGAAGATATAAGAGAAACGCATCAGGGGATTATAGCTGAACATATTGTTGGGCAGGAATTGCTGGCAACAAGTTTTTCCATAAGTAATGATCTTTATTTCTGGACGCGTGAAAAAGCCGATTCCAGTGCTGAAGTGGATTACATTCTTCCTTACAAAAACAAACTCATTCCTATAGAGGTTAAGTCGGGAAGCATTGGCAAGCTGCGATCGCTCCACCAGTTCATGGAAATTGCATCCCACTCAATAGCTGTGCGAGTCTATCAGGGGGAGTATCTGGTACAAAAAGCCAGAACCATTTCAGGTAAAGAATTTACGCTTCTGAACCTGCCTTTTTATCTTGTTCATCGAATCGGGCAGGAATTGGATAAGATAGTGTGATGGGGTTTTTAATAAAGAGTATGGAATTAAATAAAACGGAACTGAAAGAGTTTCTTGATGAGAAGGCTGAACAATATAACAGGCCCTCCTTTATTGAGACTGATCCTGTAAGCATTCCCCACCGTTTTACCGAAAAAGGCGATATCGAGATAGCCGGGTTTCTTGCGGCAACAATCGCCTGGGGAAACCGTAAGATGATAATCAGAAACTCTTTAAGGATGATGGAGATACTCGAGGATTCACCTTATGATTTCATAGTTAACTCGAGCGATTGCGAACTTGATCAGGCAGTAAGGTTCGTACACAGGACATTCAATCTTGTTGATCTTGCTTATTTTATGAAAGCTCTCCGCCATATCTACAGGAACAAGGGAGGGTTGGAGAATATTTTTGCAACCTGTAAAACATCAGATTCCCTTCAGCCTGCCATTCATGAATTGCATAGAATATTCTTTGAGCTGCCTCATGAAAAAAGGACTGAACGACATGTTTCAGATCCGTTCAAAGGATCGGCTGCAAAAAAGATCAACATGTATCTGAGATGGATGATCCGAAAGGATAACAGGGGAGTGGATTTCGGGATCTGGAAGACTATTTCGCCCTCAATCCTGTCATGTCCGCTTGATATCCATTCAGGAAACGTAGCCAGAAAACTCGGTATCCTTAAACGCAAACAGAACGATTCAAAGGCGGTTGCCGAGCTGGATAATGTATTAAGAAGCTTTGACCCGGCAGATCCGGTAAAATACGATTTTGCTCTGTTTGGCCTGGGGGTCTTTGAGAAGTTTTAATCAGGGTTTCATTATTCCCCGCTTAGGCAGGGTAATAAAGAGTGAATCAGCAAAAACTGAAATTCAGGCCTCACTGACAATCAGCCCGTCCTTTATCTGTAGTATCCGGTCCGACATGCCGGCCAGTTGTCTGTCGTGGGTGACAATAATGATGGTCTGGCCAAAAGTATCACGAAGCCTGAAAAAGAGTTTGTGCAGTTCATTCTTGTTTTCAGAATCAAGGTTCCCCGATGGTTCATCGGCAAGGATGACGGATGGGTTATTTACCAGGGCCCGTGCCACGGCAACACGCTGCTGTTCTCCTCCACTGAGTTCAGAAGGCTTATGCTCAAAGCGGCCTGTAAGGTTAAGAAATCCAAGGAGCTCAGCTGCCCTGGTTTCGGCTTCAGATCTGCTTTTTCCAGCTATATAGGCTGGGATACATACGTTTTCAAGGGCTGTGAACTCAGGCAGCAGCTGATGGAACTGGAACACAAAACCAATGTTTGAATTTCGGAATGAAGCCATAGCTTTGTTACCCAGCCTGCTTATGTCAGTCCCATCATAGTAAACTGAACCACTGTCGGGATTATCGAGTGTCCCTATGATCTGAAGGAGGGTTGTCTTTCCGGCACCGCTTGCTCCAACAATAGAAACCACCTCTTTATCGTTGATCTCTATATCAATACCTTTAAGTACCTTTAGCTCACCGTATGACCTGGTGATTCCTGTAGTTCTGATCATCGCCTGAATTAAAAACAAATACCGGGCCAACCAGGGTCAGGGGAAGAAGCACAAAAGACTATCAGTCATTATTATAACCGTAGTTATAATAATTATCATCAGGTTCGTTGATATTTCTCTTATAGCTGTCCTTTACCTCACCGGCTTCCTTGCCGGTGTCATTCTTTGTGTCTTCCGCACCTTTCTCCAGGTTTTCCTTTATCTCGCCGGCTTCTTTTTCAAAGTTTTCCTTCACCTCAGTAACAGTCTTCTCTATATCTCCGGTTACCTTGTTGATTTCTTTGTTAATATTATCCTTCACCTCAGTAACATCTTTTTTGATAGTCCCTGAGATATCATTAACCTCATTCTTAATGGTACTGGTTACCTCGTTAAAATCCTTGCGAATCTCCCTTGTGCTCTCATCAAATTCCCTTTTAATGTCGTCTGTGGCCTTTCTGAAGTCGCGCATACCTTTTCCAATCCCTTTTGCTATTTCAGGTAGCTTGTCGGCACCAAAGAGCAGGAGCACCACTATTACTATAACAAAAATTTCCTGTCCGCTCATCTGATATAAAATCAATTGTCAATCCGGTTGACAAAGTTAATAAAAAGTAATGACTTATTGCTGCAGGCCTCACATGCGTGAAACAAAAAAAAAGGGGGTCGTAAAAGGCCCCCTTAATCTATGTTATATCTGATCAATACTTGATCCCCTTTTTCTTTGTTGAGTCGTAAACAATGGAAGAAGCAATAAATATTGAAGAATATGTTCCCACAATTACACCTAATATAAGGGCAAAGAGAAAGCCTCTGATTGTTGCACCGCCAAATATGAACATCACAATCAGAACGAGGATAGATGCTATACCAGTATTAAGTGTGCGGCTTAGGGTGTCGTTCATGGCAAGGTTAATTACTTCCTTTACCGGACGTTTACGGTGAAGCGGGAGGAATTCCCTGAGACGGTCGTAAACAACAACTGTATCGTTGACTGAATAACCAATGACTGTAAGGATGGCGGCGATAAAAGCCTGGTCGATCTCCATTGAGAAAGGCAGGAAGCCCCAAAGCAGCGAGTAGATACCAATAACAAGCATAGTATCATGTGCCAGGGCCACCATGGCACCCAGACCATACTGCCAGTTCCTGAATCGCATGAATATGTACAGGAACATTATGATAAGTGACAGTCCTACTGCCCATACAGCCTTTCGCTTAATGTCGCTTGCAATTGTCGGACCGACTGTTTCCGAACTTTTTCTGTACTCCGAAAGGAACCTTTCCTTTGAAACATCTCCCCCTATCATACCTTTTAGACCATTATAGAGTGCAGTTTCAATCTCATCATCCACTCCTGTTTCGTTGATCCTGTACTTGGTGGTTATCCTGACCTGATCATCGCTTCCGAAGGTTACAACCTGGGGGGCTTCACCAAAGGCATCCCTGAGGTTGGAAGCTACATCAGCAGTATTTACCGACTCATCAAATCTGATTACAAATGAGCGGCCACCGGAAAAATCAATACCCGGACTAAGGCCTCTGATAGCGAGCGATGCAATACCAACTACTGTAAGGAAGATTGAAATTCCGTAGAAGATCTTTCTTTTCCCCATGAAATCGATTTTGGTGTTTTTAAGAATATTGGCCGTAATCTTTATAGAGAAGGAAAGGTCGGTGTTTTTCTTAAGCAGCCAGTCGTAAATGAGGCGTGTGATATAGATTGAGCAGAACAGTGAAGTGAAGATACCGATTATAAGGGTTGTTGCAAATCCCTTTATTGGTCCGGTTCCGAAGATATAAAGAACGACCCCTGTAAGAAGGGTGGTTATGTTTGAGTCGAGGATGGCTGAAAGGGCTCCCTTGTAACCATCGGCAATCGCCAGTTTAACACCCTTACCTGCCCTTAGTTCCTCCCTTATCCTCTCAAAGATAAGAACGTTGGCATCGACCGACATACCCATTGTAAGGACAATACCGGCAATACCCGGGAGTGTGAGTACGGCACCGAGTGAAGTAGTGACACCCATGATAAGGAAAATGTTACCGAAAAGGGCAATGTCGGCTATTGTTCCGGCACTCTTACTGTAGTAGAAGATCATATAAAGAAGGACTATTACAAAAGAGATTATGAAAGATACCAGACCGGCATTTATGGCTTCTTTTCCAAGAGTCGGGCCAATGACGGTATCAGAAACTATCCTTGCCGGAGCCGGAAGTTTACCTGACTTCAGGATGTTGGCAAGGTCATCGGCCTCTTCAATGGTGAAGTCGCCTGTTATCTCGGTATTCCCTCCTGTTATCTCAACTTCAACCCTCGGGTATGAACGTACGTATCCGTCAAGGACAACGGCAATACATCTGCCGATGTTCTCCCGGGTTATTCTTGCCCATGTTTTGGCGCCTTCTGCATTCATTGAGAAGTCAACCTTGACTTCAGATCCGGTAACTCCTGAGGAAGGACGTGCTGAAGTAATAACATCGCCATCCATGGGTGGGCGGCCGTCGCGGGTGGTAACCTTTATTGCATGAAGTTCGTAAAGAGTACCTGAAGGATCATATTTATAGGGGTTCTGGCTCCAGAGGAGTCTGAGGTCGCGTGGGAAAAGGGCTCTTACCTGGTTAAGCTTAAGCATATCGTTAACCCTGGCGGTATCTATCCCTGCTGCGAGTCCGACCATACTTGAAGGCAGTGCTTCGCCCTGTTCGGTCACCCTGGGACTAAGAAAACCAAAAAGCGGATTCTGAACGTTGAACTCCTCTCTGGTTGAGGCAGGAGCCTGCACTGTGCTGTCTTCACTGATAAGGTCGAGCAGTGACTGGTCTCCTGAAGCTTCAGATGTAGTATCAGCCTCTACGTTTTCTCCGTCAATAGGTTCAGCCACAGAAGAGCTAGCCTGAATATCCCTGAGGAGGGTGTTGGCCTGGGCAAGATACCCTATTATCTCGGCGTTTTCGTAGGTCTCCCAGAACTCAAGGTTAGCTGTTCCCTGAAGAAGTTCACGCACCCTTGTGGGATCATCCTGTCCGGGCAGTTCAATAAGAATACGGCCTTTAGTGGCCATATGGGATATATTGGGAGAGACAACCCCGAACCTGTCGATCCTCGACCGTAGAATATTAAATGCATTTTCGATGGCGACAGTAACCTCTTCATCAAGAACCCTGAGAACCTGCTCATTTGTTGAACTGAAGTTTATCTTTTCTCTAAGTTCGACTGTGCCGAAGATGGCAGCCAGGCTCGCATTAGGGTCTATTTCCTGGAAAGCTCTTCCGAAAAGAGTCAGAAATTCAACCTGGCTCTGAGTCTGTTGCATGGTCTTTGCCCTTAACAGTGCCTCATTAAAGGTCTTGTCGGTGCTGTAGTTTGAGAGAGCTTTAAGAATATCCTCGACAGATACTTCAAGGATAACGTTCATACCGCCTTTCAGGTCGAGACCAAGATTGATCTCTTTTTTCTGGACCTCTTTAAAAGTATTTCCCAGGAAACTCCATTTGTCTTTTGACAGGGCATTAATAGAGTCCATATAGGCCTCCTGTTTAACAAGGTCTCCCTGGGCATACTCCCTGGCATCTTTTCTTACCTTGAATGCCGCACCTGTAAACGAAAGCTGATATATCGTTACAAGGGCCAATGCAATTGCCAGAGTGATAATAGCTGCTTTGTTCTGCATCTCTCTTATTTTTGGATTATTTCGATCTTAATTTCTGAATATTCTTTTGTTGAGGCGCAAAGATATTAAAATTTTACCAAAACCTTTAATAATAATTAAGTTGAAAAGTTATAAAAAAAGCCTGGCAACCAGTGCCAGGCTAAGAGTTAGTGTGTAATATATACCATTAATCCAGAAGCGATTCAAATTCGACCTCGAGCGGCTTTTTGTTAACAAAGTCGTAGAGGGCGAGGCTGCGGATGTTATAGAAGTAGCTCCAGTAATTCTGCAGGGCCTGGACATAAGCCCTCCTGTTCTGGTCCTTACGGGTATCAGCATTATTAAGGTCGAGTACTGCAATCTTGCCGATGAGGAACCTTGCCTTGGTAACCTCATACATCCTCATAGCCACAGTATCTGATTTAGCCGCTATTGCCACCTGCTGGGCCTGAAGGTTGAACTGGTCTACATCGAGAAGCAGGTTCTGCTCAAAGTCTCTGATAGCCTGGTCAGACTGCACCTGGGTAAGTTCAAGGTTTGACTGGGCCATTTTGTAACGGCCGCGTCCGAGCCCCCAGTCGAGTATAGGAAGAGTAACCCCCAACCTGATACTCTGCTGCTGATTCGACTGTGCATATGCAAGATCAAAGCTAGGATCCTGGTCACGCAAACCGAATGATGCTACCAGGTTTGCGTTAAGTCCCTTTTCAGCCTTGGCCTGGGCGACACTGCTCTGTGCCTGAAGAAGCGTAAGCTGCTGCTGCATTATTTCAGGGTTGTTGGCAACGGCCATATCAAGAACTTCCTGGGGATTAACCTGAAGATCGGGTATCTCGGAAGGAAGTATAAGTTCTATCCTTACGTTATCGTTAAAGCCAAGAAAGGATCTGAGCCTGATCTCCCTGTCCCTCAGGTTCATCTCGGCCTGAGCCCTGTCGGTCTGCGAGTTAAGCCATGTAAGCTGCATCTGGAGAAGCTCATCCTCAGAAATCGTACCCAGCTGGAACCTTCCTTCAGCCATCCTGTAAAGAGTATCGGAGTTGGAGTAGTTCATGGCTGAGATCTGGGTGTTAATCTGTGCCAGAGCCAGCGAGAAAAAATTCATAACCGCCTGTGAATGTACCCCTTCCATGTTTGAGAGATAAGTCTTCTTGGCAGTTTCGTATTTAAGGGGCTCTGTCTTTTTCTGCCATTTGAGGGAGTTATACCTGAACAGGGGCTGGTTAAGTGAAATACTTAACGGGGCAGTAATATAATTCCTCTTATCGTTCTCAAAATCATTCTCGAGAGTAAGATCGGAATTAAGGGATATGGTACCGCCGGTAAGGCCAATATTCTGAGAAAGAGAAAGAGATCCTATGTTTCTCAGCACGTCGGTGGACCTGTAATACCACTCTTCCTGTTGTGAGTTCCATACCCTTTCCAGAGCTGTACTGTAGTTGGGTGTTGTTCCCGTGAATGTAAGGGAAGGTCTGTATTCGGCAACAAAAGTACGGTACTGCCAGTAACTTGCACGGAACCTGTTCCTGGCCATCATGGCGTTGGGAGAGTTCTCTTCGGCAATTTTAATAACCTCTTCAAGTGTTAGCCTTTTTATTTCCTGGGCCTCTGTTTTTTCAGCCGGAAAAAGGAATAAACCAATTGACAATAATAAAAATAACTTCTTCATCTTAAATATTTTATTCATACCTTAATGACTCGATCGGATCTCTTTCAGATGCTCTTTTTGCAGGAGAATAGCCAAAGATAACGCCCACAGCTGCTGAAACACCGAAAGCGATGACGACTGAGAAAAATGAGACCAGTGTCATTATACCTGCAATCTGTTCAATCAGTTTTGCCATAATTACTCCCAGGAAAACACCTATGAAGCCACCTGTTACACTAATAAGCACGGCTTCTGAAAGGAACTGTACAACGATATCCATTTTTTTGGCTCCTATAGCCATCCTTGTTCCTATTTCCTTAATCCTTTCCATTACTGAGGCAAACATGATGTTCATAATTCCAATACCTCCTACTATAAGAGAGATACTGGCAATAGCGCCAAGTACTATATTAAAAATATCCTTTGTCCTCTGCTGCTGCTTAAGAAGCAGTTCGGGCACTGTAATCTCAAAATCTTTAACATTACTATGACGTCTTGTAAGCATCCGGCTGAGTATTTCGGTTGTGGGGTTGAGCTGTTCGGTTTCCATTACCTGAACGACTATCCTGTCGAGCTGGTTGTAGTTGGTCTCCACATCAGCTGAAGCATCAGAGCTGCTGACAATAACCCTTGACATCCCACCCGGTCCGCCACCGCCTCCGAACATCTGGATGCTTGTGGATGCCTCTGATACCAGTTTTGTATTAAGCAAAGCCCTGTTCTGATATCTCAGAAGCATGGTTTGAACAGGAATATAAATGTTGTCATTATAAACGTTTACACCTTTCTCTTCGAATCCGGTAAGGCTCACATTGGTTTTCTGAAGTACTCCGATTACCTTGAGCCAAATACCGTTGAACTTAATATACTGGCCAATGGGATCGACTTTACTGAAGAATTTCGCCCTTATGTTTGCCCCGATTATACAAACCTGTATACCGTTTTCTTCCTGATAGTCATTGAAGATGGTTCCCGATACCAGAGGAAGGTTATATAGTTCGAAATAGTCATTTGAGACCCCAACGAGCTTGGCAGTGTATTTAACACCGTTAAGCATGGCAGTTGAATTGAAGGATATTTCAGGACTGATCCTTCTTACAGAGGGCAGGGTTGTCCTTATCGCCTCAACATCAAGCATGTCAAGTCCTCTTGAGAACTTTTTCTGCTGTTTCTCACCCTCCTCTGCTGAAGATGATTTATCAGGAATAATTGGATTGATAAGGATATTGTTGACCCCTACCATCTTCATTTGCTCCATGATTTCCTGTTTGGCGCCTTTTCCGATAGCAAGCATCGCAATAACTGCAGCGACACCGAATATGATACCGAGAGCGGTTAGCATCGATTTCAGTTTGTTCGAGATTATCGATTCAACTGCGATCTCAATATCATGAAAATATCTGAAGATAAATTTTAGCATGGCATTTCACTTTAGGAATAATTCTGGTACTATCACACGTTTTGATGAATGGTATTATTCTTCGCCTCCAGGATTGGCAGGAACCCTCTGAGGTTGCTGTCCACCACCACCCGGGCGCTGGCCACCTGTGGCACCGGGTGCTCCCTGTGCTCCGGCCGGCATGTTGTTTCTCATGTTCTGAAACCTTTCCATCATCTCAGGAGTCATTTCCCCTCCCATTCCGCCAGGCATAGCTCCTCCAGGCATGCCAGGCATCATACCGGGCCTTCTCTGGCTGGCTCTTTCCGCCTCCTCTCTGAGTCGTCTCTCTTCCTCTGCTTTTGTCCTTACCTTTTCACGGATGATTTCAATCAGCTCTTCTCCTGCAAGTTTGAAATTCTCGGGCTTCTCGGGAATACTAAGATAAATTATGTCGCCTGGTTCAAGTCCCTGTTCGACAACAATATTGTTTTCATTTGACTCACCCAGAACAACGACCTGCCTTGTCCTGTCTTTAGTATATACAAAAGGAATACTGTCGGCTCCTGTCTGAACACTTTCAAGCGGTATATAGGTTACATCAGATATAGATTTCGTAACTATCTTGTTTCCTGTGGTCATTGATGGTCTGAGAATAGGATCAGACCCGTTGACTTTTATTGTTACCTCAAACACCTTGGCATCAGCATTGGGAAGCTGCTCTCCAATATTGGCAACGGAAATGACCTGCCCTGTATATGTCCTTTCAGGGAAAGCATCAACAATAAGATCGACCTTTTGACCTACATTTACCTTGCTAACATCGATCTCATTGACATAGGTCTTTGAAATCATGGTCGACATATCGGGAAGCGTTGCAACAACATTATCCCATGGAGATACTGAAGATCCCACTTTCCTTTTGGCACCGGTCCTGTCTCTCATATAAATAACCATGCCATCGGATGGTGCAGTAATGACAAACTGGGAGAGTATTTTCTGAATATCGGCAACCCTTTGACGCTGTTCGTTCAGGTTGTTTCTGATGGTTCTCATATCTGAACGGGCCTGTTCGAGTCTGAGCTCATAGCCTTTGGCAGCCTGTTCCAGAGACCTCTGCGCCTTATCAAGCGAAATCTCAGCCTGTCTGATGGTTGTAGGAGGCTCATATTTTGACTGCTGAAGGGTGATGGTTGCCTCCTCTACAGAGAATCTCAGGTTTTTGATGTTATCCCTGAGGTTGCTGAGAGTAACAGCCGTATCGAGCATCTTAACCTCCAGGTTGGTTTCCTGGGTTGTAAGCCTTTCAAGTTCATCTTTCAGGTTATTGTCAAACGTAGTCCTGTCAAGAGTGGCCACATAATCTCCAGCCTTTACCTCGGTACCCTCGGCAACAAGGTCGGTAATCTTGATATCCATGGCTCTTATGTTCCTGCTCTGGGCAAACTCAGGTCCGGTTATGTTGGTTGAATTCTCAGCCTGCAGCTCGCCGGTTGTAGTAACAACGATATCAAACTGCCCTTTCTGTACCTCGGCATACAGATTTGAAATATCTTTCTTCTTCGATGCCCTGCCGATTAAAACCAGTACGATTATCGCCAAAGCTGCAACAATTCCTGTAATAATAATTGTTCTTTTCATCTGGATTATCCTTTAATATTTATTTATCCCTGTGTAAATTATTAGTTTACCTGATTTGCTTCAGAGTGGTACAACCCTTTTTTTATTAAGCTGGGGGCTGAACGCTACTCTGACCTTTACCCTCTACAGACACCCATTCAGGGTTTTTTATTCCGGGAGATGTTAAAAATAGTTTTGCATTAGATATTTTTAACAATCTTTATCACGCTATCTGCCAGATCATCAGCCTCTTTACCATTTCTACCTTCTGCATACACCCTCATTATGGGTTCTGTATTGGATTTTCTTATCTGAACCCATCCATTTTCCATCTCTATTTTCATACCATCCCTTTCATCGATAAGATGATGCCTGAACTGTGATCTAACCATGTCGAGTATCCTGCTGAAATCAACATCCGGAGAAAGTTCAAGTTTCTTTTTGGCTATGACGTAACCCGGATAAGTACTTCGCATATCAGAGCATGACATCCTGCTCTCTGCAAGCAGTGTAAGGAAGAGAGCTATCCCTGCCAGGGCATCGCGACCATAGTGAAGAGCGGGATAGATGACTCCTCCGTTGCCTTCACCGCCTATAACAGCATCATGCTTTTTCATCTCCGTCACCACATTAACCTCACCGACGGCAGCCGAAAAATAGCTGCATCCGTATTTCTCTGTGATATCTTTTAGTGCCCTTGTCGACGACATGTTGGAAACAGTATTACCGGGAGTATGGCTGAGTACATAATCCGAAACCGCAACAAGAGTATATTCCTCACCGAACATTGAACCATCCTCACATATTATTGCAAGCCGGTCAACATCCGGATCCACTACAAAGCCTGCATGAGCCCTTTCTTTACGGGTAAGCTCAGAGATGTCAACAAGGTTGGCAGGTAATGGTTCAGGATTATGTGCAAAATTACCATCCGGAACCCCGTTAAGGAGAATCACATCTTTAACTCCCAGGGCATTCAGAAGATCTGGAATAATAATGCTGCCAACCGAATTGATACAGTCGACGGTTATCCTGAAACCGGCTGACCTTATGGCATCAGTATTAACAAGCTTAAGTCCCAGAATGGCTTCAATATGCTTTTTGTTCCATGATCCGTCGGAAGTAACAAAACCGGCCTCGTCCACTCCTGCAAAGACAAAGTCTTCATTATCTGCTATCTCAAGAACTTCGGCCCCGTCGGCTGCTGTCAGAAACTCCCCCTTTTCATTTAGCAGCTTTAAGGCATTCCACTCCGCAGGATTATGACTGGCGGTAACAATTACTCCTCCATCAGAGCCGGTTCCGGTAACTGCCAGTTCAACCGTGGGAGTTGTTGCCAGCCCCACGTCGGTGATGTCAATACCAAGTCCGCTGAGTGTAAGGTTTACCAGGCCGCTGACCATGGCCCCCGATTTCCGGGCATCACGGCCGGTTACCACCTTTAACTTTTTATTGGCATTCCGTCTTTTCAGCCATGTCCCGTATGCAGCCGAAAACTTTACTATATCAACAGGGGTCAGTGCCTCTCCCGGCTTTCCCCCGATTGTGCCCCTTATTCCTGAAATTGATTTTATAAGCGTCATAACACTTTTTATTAACTGGTGCAAAGGTGCAAAATTATCATCAAATCATTATATTGGCAAATAATTGTACCTTTGCAGCCTGATAAAAAATTTTATGGTATTCAGGAAGGGTGAAGAAAAAAGGGGGCCCGAAAAGAAAAGACCGGCAAAAAAAGCCTCCGGGAAAGTTCAGGAAGCCGTAAGGCTCAATCGTTTCATTGCCAACAGCGGTATCTGCTCAAGGCGTGAGGCAGATGACCTTATACGTAACGGACTGATAAGCGTCAACGGAAAGGTTGTTACTGAGATGGGTCTGAAAGTTACCACAAAAGACGAGATCCGTTATAAAAACAAAAAACTCTCGGCTGAAAAAAAGGTCTACATCCTCATGAATAAGCCAAAAGGCTATGTAACCACAGTCGAAGATCCACATGCCGACCATACCGTTATTGAAATTATAGGAGATGAATGTCCCGAAAGAGTATATCCCGTCGGAAGGCTCGACAAGTCGACAACCGGAGTCCTTCTTCTCACCAACGATGGTGAGCTTACAGGAAAACTGACCCATCCCCGCTACGAAAAGAAAAAGATATACCATGTCACCCTCGACAGGCAGGTTTTAAAAAACGACCTCTTCAGAATCACTGAAGGAGTGGAACTCGAAGACGGTATAGTTGCTGCTGATGCAGTAGCTTACGCTGATTCGGAAGACAAGTCACAGATTGGTATCGAACTCCATTCAGGAAAAAACAGGGTTATCCGCCGCTTGTTCGAGACCCTTGGATACAAGGTAAAAAAACTCGACAGGGTTTATTTTGCGGGACTTACAAAAAAGAACCTCCCCAGGGGAAAATGGAGATATCTTTCAGAAAAAGAGATTGTTATGCTTAAAAGAGGATTGTTTTAATGACCGAAAAGCCACATAAATCAGGTTTTGTTAACATTATAGGTAATCCGAATGTCGGCAAATCAACTATGATGAATGCCCTTGTAGGGGAAAAGCTTTCTATAATAACCTCAAAGGCACAGACCACAAGACATAGGATCATGGGAATTGTCAACGGGGATGATTTCCAGATTGTTTATTCTGACACCCCGGGAATACTTACTCCAAAGTACAAGCTTCAGGAGTCGATGATGGTTTTTGTTGACATGGCTCTTACCGATGCTGATGTTCTGATATATGTCACCGACGTCACTGAAAAGAACCAGCCGGTGAATGATTATATAGAAAAGATAAGATCGTCAGGTGTGCCTGTGCTTATTGTTGTCAATAAGGTTGACCTGTCGAACCAGGAAGAGCTTGATGCCATTGCCGGCCGATGGGAAAAGATCTTTCCCGGTTCACCATTAATACCCATCTCAGCCCTGCTGGGATTTAACCTCAACATCCTGCTCAATGCCGTTCTCAGCATGCTCCCGGAAGGTCCGCCATATTTCCCGAAAGACCAGCTTACAGATAAATACGAACGATTCTTTGCATCAGAAATAATAAGGGAGAAGATTCTGCTTAACTACCAGAAGGAGATACCTTACTCGGTCGAGACTGAGATAGAAAGCTTCACTGAGGAGCCAAAGCTATACAGCATAAGAGCTGTCGTACATGTGGTAAGAGAAAGCCAGAAAGGCATTATCATCGGCCATAAAGGAGCAAAACTTAAAAAGGTTGGCACTGAGGCAAGAAAGGATATGGAAGACTTCTTCGGGAAAAAGGTATTTCTTGAACTCTATGTAAAAGTCAGCAAGGACTGGAGAGAAAAACCCTTGATGCTTAGGAGATTCGGTTACAGGTAAAAGATTTTTAAATGAGCAGGATAGTAGCTATAGTAGGCAGGCCAAATGTAGGGAAGTCGACCCTTTTCAACCGACTGGTCGAATCGAGGGATGCCATTGTTGATGAAACCAGCGGTGTGACACGCGACCGTAATTATGGCAGGTCAACCTGGAACGGCATCGACTTTTCAGTTATCGACACTGGTGGTTATGTCGAACATTCTGAAGATATCTTTGAAGAAGAGATAAACAAGCAGGTGATTCTTGCCATTGATGAGTCGGATGTTATCCTTTTCATCGTAGACGTAACCACAGGCATTCACAATCTGGATAAAACGGTAGCATCCGTTCTCAGACGGACCGACAGAAAAGTAATCCTGGTTGTAAATAAGGTCGATAACAATGAAAGGATTGCCGAAGCCGCAGAGTTCTACAGTCTGGGGTTTGGCGACTTCTTCACTATAAGTTCAATAAACGGTAGTGGTACCGGCGACCTTCTCGATGCTGTCGCCTCCAGCTTTAAAGGTCAGTCAGATGAGGGGATCCCTGACATACCCAGGGTGGCAATAGTCGGAAGACCCAATGTTGGTAAGTCATCACTCGTTAATGCCCTGCTTGACGAGGAAAGGAACATTGTCACCCCACTGGCAGGAACAACACGCGATTCGATATTCACAAGATATAATAAGTTCAACCGCGATTTCTTTCTTGTTGATACAGCCGGCCTCAGAAAAAAAGGAAAGGTATCAGAAGATATTGAGTTCTATTCGGTGATGAGAGCAGTAAGGACAATTGAAAATTCAGATATCTGCCTTCTTATCGTTGACGCCACCAGAGGCATTGAGGCTCAGGACATGAGTATCATCTCCCTTATTCAGAAGAACAACAAAGGGATGATAATACTTGTTAATAAATGGGACCTTATAGAAAAGGAGAATCAGACCTCAAAATTGTTTGAAAAAGAGATCAGGGAAAGGACCTCCCCGTTTACCGACTATGATATTCTGTTTATCTCTGCAACCAACAAGCAAAGGATACACAAGATTCTTGATCTTATTGAAAAGGTAAATGAAAACAGGAAGAGGAAGATCAATACGGCCAGGCTTAACGAAGTGATGTTGGCTCTTATACATGATAATCCCCCTCCTGCTGTAAAGGGGAAACACATAAAGATAAAATACGTCACCCAGTTGCCGTCAGGAACCCCTACATTTGCCTTTTTCTGCAATATGCCCCAATACATAAAAGAACCCTATAAAAGATATATAGAGAACAGGATCAGGGAGAATTTTGATTATACAGGTGTACCCGTAAGGGTATTTTTCAGGAAAAAATAATGTAAATTGGTGTGATTTTTGTTAAAGGGAATAGCAGTATATGAAAGCGATGCGACTGGCAATTCCGGTAATACTGGCGACAATCCTCATAATGTCGTGCAGAAAGATTGAAACGCTTCCTCCTGAACCTTATGTCGAGTTCAGAAGTTTTGACGTGTTCGACACAACAGACATCCTTGGTAACGCCGCAAGAGCCGGAAGACTGAAGTTTTATTTTGAGGATGGTGACGGTGATCTGGGCCTGCCTCTTCCATCAGATGGTCTTTCCTTTGACACAATTAATCTCTTCTTCTCCCTCTACAGAAAAATCGACGGGGATATGACTCCTGTCGATGAAAATGACCCGCTCAAACCCACAGGTTACAGGATACCATATATGGAAAGGGAGGGTCAGAACAAAATTCTTAAGGGTACCATCTCGGTAACCTTCCTGTATTTCACATGGTCTCAGGCTGATATTCTTAGGTATGACTTCTATATAAAAGACAGGGCCGGGAATGAAAGCAATACTTCGTCCACGCCCGAAATCGATATTTCGGTTAACGAAACCTACCGCTGACCGGGTCAGACTCTGACTCCCATGAATATAATGTCGTCGACCTGATCGTAATCACCCTTCCACTCATGATAAAACTTCGAAGCTGCCTCACCCTGTTCATCCATCGACAGTAATGAGATCTCCTCAATAAGATCCTTAAGTCTGGCTATCTTCATCTTCTTGCCGTCTTCACCACCAAACTGATCGGGCAGCCCGTCGGAAAACAGGTAAATGGTATCACCTTCATTAAGGAAGTACTCCTGATCGTCAAAAAATTTCTCATTTACTGATTCGCCGCCTACAGACGATCTGTTTCCCTTTATATACAGGATCTCTCCGTCAACTACAAGTATTACCGGACGCATGGCTGAGGCAAAGCGAACATGTCTGTTATTATTTGAGAACTCACAAACTACCATATCCATCCCGTCGTTCGATACTCCAAGTTCGTGGTTCTGGTTAAGTGTTGAAAATATCTGTTTATCGAGCCTGGCAAGTATCTCAGATGGCTTCGAGATGCCCTGCCTCGTAACAATATCCCTCAGAAGGGTTGACCCTATTACCGACATAAATGCACCCGGGACTCCATGTCCGGTCGAGTCGGCACATACAAGGATAAACTTTCCGTCATCAAGCTTATCAAACCAGTAAAAATCCCCGCTCACTATATCCCTCGGGTAGAAAGTTATAAAGGCTCCTTTAAAAAATGACCTGAGCCTGTTGATATCGGGAAGTATACTCGACTGAATTCTTCTTGCATAATTGATACTGTCGGTAATTTCCATATTCTGAAGCTCAATCTCACTCTTCTGTTTCATCAC
>JAVEZD010000037.1:0-17688 GCA_034003165.1 Bacteroidales bacterium
GGTTCAGGCTGCGAAAATAACCAAAAAAAATCAAATGCTGCTTCAATCACGAAATTTCTCCAGCCATGGATGTGCCCAGGCACCTGATGATCTCTTCCCTGTCTTTACACCTGCCAAGGAGGTGCATGAACTTGGTAACCGAAGCTTCAGAGGTGATGTCCTTACCGCTGACAACACCTGCTGCAAGCATCTCCCTGCTTGTCTCGTACAGACCCATCTCTACACTGCCGCCATGGCACTGAGTGACGTTTAGGATTATACCACCGCCTTCAATGAAAGTTCTTATATCGTCGAGAAACCACTTGTAGGTGGGTGCATTACCCGAACCGAAAGTCTCGATGATAAGACCTTTAAGATCCTTTGTGTTCATGATGGCCTTTACAAGGTTTCTGCCTATTCCCGGGAACAGCTTCAGAATAGCTACATTGTTGTCGAAGTGTTTATATAGTTTTAGGGAAGATTTTTCAGAAGGATACCTTATGTTGGCAGTATTGAATTTAATGTGAAGGCCCACTTCAGCCAGTGGCGGATAGTTTGGTGAATTAAAGGCGTCAAAATGTTCAGCGCTGAATTTGGTTGTACGGTTACCTCGTGTAAGTTCGTTGTCGAAATATATACACACCTCAGGAACCATAGGAAGACTGTCGTTGTAGGATGATGCTATCTCAATGGCAGTGATAAGGTTTTCCCTTCCGTCAGTTCTGAGCAGTCCGATGGGTAGCTGTGAGCCTGTAAAGACAACAGGCTTGGCAAGGTTAGCAAGCATAAAGCTGAGAGCCGATGCTGAGTAGGCCATGGTATCGGTTCCATGAAGGACAACAAAACCGTCATATCTGTCGTAGTTGTCGCATATGATTTCCGCCATCCTTACCCAGAGTGAGGGGTCAATGTTGGATGAGTCCCTGACAGGTTCAAGCGACACAGACTGGAAGGTGTGGCCGAAGCGGCCAAGAACCGGCACATGGTCGGTAATATGATCAAAATCAATCGGAACAAGCGACCCTGTAAGCGGGTCATGGACCATCCCTATTGTACCCCCTGTATAGATTATAAGTACAGAGGCTTCCTTCTTTGATTTCATAATCTGCTACAGGAGGTTAAAGAGCCGTCTGGTGTTTCCCATGGCAAGGGAGGCCATTTCTTCCTCACTCCTGCCGAACAGACCGGCAAGTCTCCTGTTTATTATGCAAATATATGAACTTTCATTTCTTTTTCCCCTGTATGGTGACGGGGCAAGATATGGAGAATCGGTTTCGAGAATTATATTGTCAGGTCCTGTCTCCAGAAGGACCGAGTCAAGGCCTGAATTCTTAAAGGTAACAATACCCCCTATTCCAAGCATGAATCCCATCTTCACTGCCCTTCTGGCATCTCCGGCATTGCCTGAGAAGGCATGAAAGACACCTTTCAGTCCCGTCCCTGAAAACTCCTCAAGAACGCTGAATACTTCGGGAAATGAATCTCTTGCATGGACAGCAACCGGAAGGCCTGAACTGATAGCAAAGGCTACCTGGCGGCGGAAGGCGCTCATCTGTTCCTTTAAGCGTGACTTGTCGTGATACAGGTCGATGCCTATTTCCCCGACAGCAATAAAACGGCGTTGCCCTGATATACGTTCTATAGCTTTAAGCTGATCAAGGTAATCGTCGCCGACAGATGTGGGATGAAGACCTATCATGGGATAACAGACACCGGGATAAAGGTCGGCAACGGCAAGCATGGGCCCCACTGACTCAATGTCGATGTTGGGCATCAATAACATGCATATGCCGTTGCCGACTGCTTTTTTTATTACTTCCTCCCTGTCGTCGTCAAACTCAGGCAGGTAAATATGTGTATGTGTGTCAACAAACTGCATTAAACGACTCCATGAGCCATCATGGCGTTAGCCACTTTTACAAAGCCACCGATGTTTGCTCCGTCAACATAATTAATGAATCCATCTTCCTTTGTGCCGTATTTAACGCAGGTTGCATGGATATTCTTCATTATGGTATGGAGTCTCTCATCAACTTCTTCCCTTGACCATGGCAGTCTCATTGAGTTCTGTGTCATCTCGAGACCTGAAGTTGCAACGCCACCGGCATTGGCAGCTTTTCCGGGTCCGTAGAGTATTTTTGCATTAAGGAATACCTCAACAGCTTCAGGGGTCGATGGCATGTTTGCTCCTTCAGAAATGCAGATGCAGCCATTTTTAACGAGCATCCGGGCCTCTTCTTCATTGATCTCGTTCTGAGTAGCATTGGGCATGGCGATGTCGCATTTTATTATCCAGGGCTTCTGTCCCTCGAAATATTCAACGCCATATTTATCAGCATATTCCTTTATCCTGCCTCTTTTTACATTCTTCAGTTCCATTATGAAATCAAGTTTTTCGGCATCAATACCCTTGGGATCGTAGATGAAACCGCTGGAATCGGAAAGTGTAACTACTTTTCCACCGAATTGTGTTACTTTCTCAGTGGCATACTGTGCTACGTTACCCGATCCTGATATACAAACCGTTTTGCCGCTGAGTGTCTCACCCCTTGTTGAGAGCATCTCCTGAGCAAAATATGTGCAGCCATAACCAGTAGCTTCAGGGCGTATCAGTGAACCACCCCATTCAATACCCTTACCTGTGAGTACTCCGGTGAATTCATTTTTAAGACGCTTGTACTGTCCGAAAAGAAAACCTATCTCACGTCCGCCTACCCCTATATCCCCGGCCGGAACGTCAGTGTCGGCTCCGATATGCCTGTATAGTTCGCTCATGAAGCTCTGGCAGAATTTCATAACCTCATTGTCTGATTTTCCCTTGGGATCGAAATCTGATCCGCCTTTTCCGCCACCCATGGGCAGAGTGGTGAGACTGTTTTTAAACACCTGTTCAAAAGCAAGGAACTTGAGGATGCTGAGGTTAACCGTCGGGTGAAGCCTTAAGCCTCCTTTGTAAGGACCAATTGCGCTGTTCATCTCGATCCTGTAACCCCTGTTTATCTGCACCTCACCCTTGTCGTCAAGCCACGGTACCCTGAAGATGATTGTACGCTCGGGTTCAGCTATTCTCTCAAGGATTTTAGCATGCCTGTATCTGGGATTCTCCTCAATAAAAGGAATAAGCGATTCCGCTACTTCCTGGACTGCCTGGTGAAACTCGTTTTCACCAGGGTTTCTGGCTTTAATCATTGCCATGAATTGTTGTACTCTTGGATCCATTGATTTATTTATTGTATTATTAAATAGATATGAACTGCCAAAATTATAAAAATGACAGAAATACAATAATAGTTATTAAAATTATTTACTTTTTCAGCATATTTTGTAGATATTACCAGGGAAACATTTTAAAAATCCTTTAAATTCCATTTGAAGAAGCAGTGATGACATTTTACTTATGGGCAAGCCCGACCATCTGAATAGTTCGTCAATACTTTTTTCTCCTTCTGTCACTATGTATTGATATATTTCTCTTTCCTGGCGGTCCATCTCTGGAAAGATGGTCTTCTGGGTTTCTTTTTGCTTTTTAACGGGTTGCCAGTTAAGGTGATACTCAATATCGGATCCTGTTTCTATGAGTGCCGCCTTATTATATTTAATAAGTGCATTGCAGCCTTCCGACCATTGTTCTCCCGGCTTTCCGGGTACGGCAAAGACGTCGCGGTTGTACGACCCTGCCATGCCTGCGGTTATTAGTGCCCCTCCCTTGATTCCCGATTCAACAACTATGGTAGCATCAGAAAGACCGGCAATGATTCTGTTTCTTTTAAGAAAGTTGTTCTTTTCAGGGAGCATATCGGAGCAGAAGTCGGTGAGTAGCCCTCCCTGTTCTGTAAGAGCCTCAGCTGTAGATCTGTGCACCGCAGGATAGGTTGTGCTGAATCCGTGTGCAAGGACGCCGATACTTAACAGTCCCGATCTGAGAGCGGCTTTGTGTGCCGTTATGTCAATACCATAAGCCAGTCCGCTTACAATAATAAGCCCGGGATAACTCTCTGCCAGCTCCGCAATAATATTTTCGCAGATCTCCCTGCCTCTCTGGGTTGCATTGCGGGTCCCCACCACGCTGAGTATCTTCCGGGAATTGAGATCGCAGTTCCCTTTGAAGAAGAATACCACAGGAGAATCGTCGCACTGCTTAAGTCTGAACGGATAGTCATCATCGAGGTAGAAGAAGGTTTTTATGTTATGCCTGGCAACGTACTCTGCTTCCTTGTCGGCACGGTCGAGATAGGTTCTGTCGGTTATAAACCTGGCAGCAACCTCGCCGATACCCGGAATTCTGACAAGACTTCTGTATGATTCGCTGAAAATGGCTTCGACACTTCCGAAGTGTGAAACCAGTTTCCGGGCATTGATATCCCCGACATGGGGTATCAGACCCAGGGCAATTTTATTCCTGAGGGATATTTCTGACATGGCACAAGAAAATGAGACATTCAAATATACAAAAAAACATCTTTTTCAGGGCCGGTCCTGCATCACTTTTCTGGCCGCAGAGGGGTGGCTGTCACCGGAGCAGAAAGAAAAGCCCCTGTTGTCATTCAGGGGCGTTTTGCATTATGTGGCATTATAAAATCAAGCGATTTTCAGATGACCCCCATGTCGAGCATTGAGTTGGCTACTTTAAGGAACCCTGCAATGTTTGCTCCTTTTACATAATCAATATAACCGTCGGGCTGTCTCCCGTATTTCTCGCATTGAGTATGAATATTACTCATTATCTCATGAAGCCTGGCATCTACCTCCTGTATGTTCCATCTCAGTTTCATGGCATTCTGGGTCATCTCAAGGCCTGATGTGGCAACCCCTCCGGCATTAACCGCTTTCCCCGGGGCAAAGAGGATGCGGTTTTTCTGGAATTCTTCAACAGCATCGGGTTTACAACCCATATTTGATGTCTCAGCTACCATCAGAACTCCGTTAGCTATAAGCGATCTGGCATCGTCTCCGTTAAGTTCATTCTGTGTTGCACAGGGCATGGCTATATCTACTTTTACTTCCCAAGGCTTTTTGCCTTCATGGAATTCAACTCCTTCGAACATATAGGAGTAGGGTTTTACTATGTCTTCGTTCGAGGCTCTCAGGTCGAGCAGGTAGTCTATTTTTTTTCCTGATATTCCGTCAGGATCGTACACATATCCGTCGGGACCTGATATTGTAACAACTTTGGCTCCGAGTTCTGTTGCCTTGAGGGCTGCTCCCCAGGCCACATTACCGAAACCAGATAAGGCAATCGTTTTATCTTTAAGGGTCTCGTTTCTTGTTGCAAGCATCTCCCGGGCAAAATATATTGCACCGAAACCGGTTGCCTCAGGTCTGATAAGTGAACCTCCCCAGCCGCTTCCCTTGCCTGTCAGAACTCCGGTATGGTCGCCTGAAAGCCGCTTGTACATGCCATAGAGATAACCTATCTCACGGCCACCAACACCGATATCGCCGGCGGGGACGTCGGTTTCGGGACCTATATATTTCCACAGTTCAAGCATGAAAGCCTGGCAGAAGCGCATCACCTCGGCGTTCGACTTACCTTTGGGGTCAAAGTCGGAGCCTCCTTTCCCTCCACCCATGGGAAGGGTTGTGAGGGCATTCTTGAAGATCTGTTCAAAGCCCAGGAATTTAAGGATCGACAGGTTGACACTCGGGTGAAAGCGCAATCCTCCTTTATATGGTCCAATTGCATTATTAAACTGGATCCTGTATCCCAGGTTGACCTTGACATCGCCGTCATCATCAACCCATGGCACCTTAAAGGTGAGCACCCGGTCAGGTTCAATTATCCTTTCAATGATGTTTGACGATTCAAACTGAGGGTTCTCATTGTATACTTCTTCAATTGATTCAAGGACTTCGCGTACGGCCTGTAAATATTCAACCTCACCAGGATGCTTCTTTTCGAGGTTGTTCAATATCCTGTCCACATTCATTACTGTTGTGTTTTATGGTTATTAATTTCCAAACTTCAGAATATAAAGTTGATATGCCGGTTACTTATTAAAAATGATTAAACTCATGTTAAAGGATGATAACTCTTACATTTCAGGAGCATAACGCTTAAGGGCTCCGAAAACTTTTTTCCTTTCCTCGTCGGTAAGAGAGCTTATATAAATGGGAGGGTATTTGGCAATACCATCATGCATCTTCTGAAAGAGAATAAGGTTTTGTTTCAGCCCGAAGGCCTTTTTTTCGAGTTTATAACCGGCAAAGGCTGTTTTGTTTATCTCAACAGAATTCTTCCTCCCCCCGGCAATCCCTGCATTGAAATATCTGAATATGATGTCGTAGCCGTCGTCGGAGAAATAAATGTACTGGTAGTTCAGATACATGGGGTAGAACAGGAAGACAATGTAAATAACTGTTATTATTACGGTCCATGCTGTGTCATCCATCCCCAGTAGAGGAAAGGGTATCCATTTTGCAATGTAGGCCATTACGAGGTAGACCAGGAAGAGAACGGTGGCCACAAACAGTTTGATCCTGACTCCAATTATCGTTTTACTGTTATCGAAGGTCATAAGGCTGGTTTTATGTAAACTTACGCTGTTTTTTCCGAAAAACCTTCTACTCAACTGAAAAAGATGGGGCTCCTGTAGGGTTCTCTACTGTACCTCTCTCCTTGTCGCGAAGAATCTTTTTACCGGTTCACTGCATTCTTCTTTCATGATCCCCTTTACTACCGTGGTTTTTGGATGAAGCAGTGCTGATGAAATGGAAGAGAAGCCTTTTTTGTCATCGGATGCTCCATAGACCAGGGCTGTAGCCTGACTCCAGCCAATGGCACCTGCACACATGGCACAGGGCTCGAGGGTAACATAAAGGGTGCAGCCAGTGAGGTATTTTCCCCCAAGATACGATGTTGCTGCCGTGATAGCCTGCATTTCAGCATGGGCAGTCGGGTCGCGCAGTGTTTCGGTAAGGTTGTGTGCCCTGGCTATTATGATGTCGTTGCATACCACTACGGCGCCAACCGGCACTTCCTGTCTGTCAAGAGCCTTGTATGCTTCGTCAAGCGCCGCCTTCATAAACTTTAAATGTTTATCCTCTTTCATGTTCAGACTTATACGCCCTAAAAGTATCAAATACTTTGCTATTTCCAACCATCCGGCTGACATGAGAGATCCGGAGCAGTATCTCCCTGGTAACTCTTTTGCCGATGAAAATCAGGAGGACGGGTATCCGGAAATTTCTTATTTTTGTTGAGTTTTTAATACTGACATATAATGTACAGGACAAATACATGTGGTGAATTGAATCCGGACTTTGCCGGTAAGGAGGTCGTTCTATGTGGCTGGATCCAGCGTTCGAGGGACCTTGGCGGAATGACCTTTATTGATCTGCGCGACAGATATGGTATTACTCAGCTGGTTTTCAACATGGAAACAGACAGCGGCCTTTGTGAGAAAGCCCGCAGGCTGGGACGCGAATATGTCATACAGGCAAAAGGGCTTGTAAGGGAGAGGAGCAACAAGAACATGAAGATCCCGACAGGCGAGATTGAGATAGATGTCAGGGAGCTCAATGTCCTTAACCGCAGTGATATTCCTCCTTTTACCATTGAAGAAGAGACTGACGGAGGAGAAGAGCTCAGGATGAAATACCGTTATCTCGATCTGCGCAGAGGCAGCGTAAAGAACAACATACTACTCAGGCACAGGGTTGCCCAGGAGACAAGGAAGTATATGGATTCGGCTGGTTTTGTAGAGGTTGAGACTCCCGTTCTGATCAAGTCGACTCCTGAAGGAGCCCGCGATTTTGTTGTGCCTTCAAGGATGCATCCTGGTACATTTTATGCCCTTCCCCAGTCACCACAGACACTTAAACAGCTTCTGATGGTTGCCGGCTTTGACCGTTATTTTCAGATTGTAAAGTGTTTCAGGGATGAGGATCTCAGAGCAGACCGTCAGCCTGAGTTTACCCAGATAGACTGTGAGATGTCGTTTGTTGAACGTGAAGATATCCTTGATACTTTTGAGGGTCTGGCCAGGCATTTATTCAGGCAGATAAGAGGTGTTGAGTTCAGTGAGCCCTTCAGACGCATGCCGTTCAGTGAAGCCATGGAGTGTTATGGCAGCGATAAGCCCGATCTGCGTTTCGGCATGAGCTTTGTCGACCTTTCACAAACCGTAAAGGGGATGGGGTTCCCGGTCTTTGAATCAGCAGAATATACCGGATCCATTTGTGCAGAGGGTTGTTCAGAGTATTCAAGGAAGCAGACTGATGAACTGACTGATTTTGTCCGCCGGCCGCAGGTGGGAGCAGGCGGTATGGTTTATATAAAATATTCACCCGACGGTTCACTTAAATCGTCGGCCGACAAGTACCTTTCACCGGAAAAACTTAAGAATATAATTACAGTGACAGGTGCAAAGCCCGGGGATCTTATACTTATTCTTTCGGGAGATAAAAAGAAGACTCTTCAGGCTTTGTGTGAGCTGAGACTGGAGATGGGAAACAGGCTCGGGTTGAGGAACAGGGATGTGTTTGTGCCTCTCTGGGTGGTTGATTTTCCGCTGCTTGAATGGGATGAGGAGAGCGGAAGATATTTTGCCATGCATCATCCTTTCACATCGCCGGTACCATCCGACCTTGAGTTTATGGAGACCGATCCGGGCAGGGTGAGAGCCAATGCCTACGACCTTGTAGTTAACGGTGTCGAGATTGGTGGAGGATCGGTCAGGATACATGATGCTGCCGTTCAGAAACTTATGTTTAAAGTCCTTGGCTTCAGTGACGAAGAGGCAAACGAACAGTTCGGCTTTCTTCTTAACGCATTCAGGTATGGAGCCCCTCCCCACGGAGGAGTAGCCTTTGGCTTCGATCGCTGGGTGGCCATGTTCGGAGGGCAGGATTCAATACGCGACTTCATCGCCTTTCCCAAAAATAATTCGGGCCGCGATGTTATGCTCGACACTCCGGCTCATATATCGGAAAAACAGCTCGATGAGCTTCAGATCAAAACCAGCCCGGGGAAAAAAGAATGAACAGGAGAGGCTGATACATTAACTCACTTGAGTTTGATGAGGATAACCCCATTTGCTCCTTCAAGTCCGTAAATGGATGCCGCCGGGCCTTTAAGTACTTCAATAGACTTTACCATCGAGGGGTCAATGTTACTTATTGTCCTTACAGGTGCGCCGTTAACGACATACATGGGGCTCGAGGAGCCTGATGTCTGGACACCCCTTATAGTAACGTTCGACCCCGATACCTGAACACCGGGTATCGTTCTGAGCATCTCATAGATGGAGGAGAAAGAGGTGTACTGTTTGCCAGTCACATCGGCTGAAGTGGACTGGTTCGGGATTTTGCTCGTCCCTGAGCTTGCATATCCGGTACCAGACATAACATCTCCACCGTTTACTTCCTGACCCGGAGACAGGACTTTGTCAAGACTGAAGTCGATGACGGTCCTTCCTTCCAGAGGTTCTTCCTTAACTCCGGCTATAAGCGTGAAAACACCTATCTGTTTGACATCGGGCTGAACCTTTATCTTGTAAATACCTTTGCCATTGGTTTTCTTTTCGGTATTCTGACCGTCAATCATGATAATGGCTCCCTGAACAGGATTCCCCGAAAGGTCGGTAACCTTTCCGGTTATCTGTATCTTTTTGGGCGGCTTCTGGGCCGGACTCTCAAAGGAAAAGAGAAAGGGAAGCGCGATTAATAGTAAAATTCTGAATTTCATTTTTTGTGATTTAAGAGTTGATTTGTTTGTTAAACAAAGGTATGAAGTAATAGCGTAAAAGTAACTAAAAAGTCAGACAATATTTCCAATAAGTGTTGCAGAAGTATGTTTTTCAATCATAACATTGATATATTGTCCTTTACTTAGCCCATTTCCCGGAAAAACAACAACCTTGTTCTGTGAGGTCCTGCCATAAAGATAGTCTTTTGATCTTTTTGAAGTTCCTTCTATAAGCACCTCAAATACCTTGCCAGAATCCTGTTTTTTTGATTTTCCTGATAACCTGTTCTGCAGGGCTATTATCTCATTGAGTCTTTTTGTCTTGACTTCTTCAGGAACATCATCGGGATATTTTCTGGCAGCCTTTGTTCCGGGTCTTTCGCTGTATTTGAACATGTAGGCAAAATCATATCCTGCCAGTTCCATCAGCGATAGTGTCTCCCTGTGATCTTCCTCTGTCTCAGTGCAGAAGCCTGTAATTATATCGGTCGAGACTGAGCAATCGGGAACTATCCTGCGGATGGCTTCGATCCTTTCGATATACCATTCCCTTGTATATCCCCTGTTCATAAGCTTAAGTATCCTTGAGCTTCCGCTCTGGGCAGGAAGGTGGATATGCCTGCAGATATTAGGATGCTTTGCCATTGTCCTGAGCAGTTCATCGGACATGTCTTTGGGGTGTGAGGTTGAAAAACGGATCCTCAGCAGGGGGTCAATACCGGCCACTCTTTCCAGAAGGCCGGGGAATCCGGTAATGTTACCTTCGCTCAGCCATCTGTATGAATCTACATTCTGCCCCAGAAGGGTCACTTCCCTGTACCCGTTTTTAATCAGTATGCCGGCTTCCCTTACAATTGTCTCCGGATCACGGCTCCTTTCAGCACCTCTGACATAAGGAACCACACAGTAGGAGCACATGTTGTTGCAGCCCCTCATTATGGAAATAAATGATGTGACTGAATTTTTATCCATTCTTACCGGATCTATATCTCCATAAGTCTCTTCCTGTGACAGAAGTACATTTACGGCCCTGTGGCCCGATACTGCCTCAGCAAGAAGCAGGGGAAGGGTTCGGTAGGCATCAGGACCTGCAACAAGGTCGACCATGTTTTCCCTCTCAATGACCTTTTCCCTGAGTCTCTCGGCCATGCAACCTATAAGTCCGATAAGCAGGGAGGACCGCTTTTTCTTAAGATGTCCTATTGCCTTAAGCCTGCCCCATATCCTTTGTTCGGCATTATCCCTTATTGAGCATGTGTTGATCAGGATAATACCTGCTTCCTCTATGTTACTGGTTATGGAATAGCCTCCAGATGTAAGGATTGAAGCAACAACTTCACTGTCTGCGACATTCATCTGACAGCCGTAAGTCTCTATATATACTTTTTTATTATGGTCCATTTTGTTTTTTTAAGAGATCAGTCCGTTAACTGGCAGGAGGTTCCTGAGATCCGTCCGGGCGTAAACTATTATAACAATGCCTGAAACTCCGGCACAAAAGTAAAAAGTATGAATGAGGATTTAAAGAATTATTTAATTTTGCACTGTCAAATAAAACTCATTCTATATGTCAGGTCATAATAAATGGTCCACGATCAAGCGAAAGAAAGGCGCAAATGATGCTAAAAGGGGAAAGATTTTCACCAAGATCATCAAGGAAATACTGATCTCTGCCAGGGAAGGTGGAGGAGATCCTGATGCAAATGCAAGACTAAGGCTGGCCATACAGAATGCCAAGGGTGCCAATATGCCCAAGGAAAACATAGAAAGGGCTATAAAGAAAGCAGTAGGTTCTGATGCCGATACCTATATCGAAACTTCTTTCGAGGGATATGCTCCCGGAGGGATCGCAGTTTTTGTCGAGTGCCTGACTGATAATAATAACCGGACAGTTGCCTCTGTACGCTCGGTTTTCAATAAATACGGCGGGAAACTGGGAACCAACGGTTCCCTGAGTTCACTTTTCGACAGAAAAGGGGTTTTTACAATAAAGAATGAAGGCCTGTCTGCAGAAGAGCTTGAACTTGAGCTTATTGATGCCGGAGCTGAAGAGTTTGACAATGATGATGACAGGACAATAGTATCCTGTGCTCTTGAAGATTTTGGCAACCTTAACAGGAAGCTGAATGAGCTTGATATTTCCCCTGAAGAGGCAGGTCTTAAAAGGGTTCCGAATATAACCAAACAGCTTGACCTGGAATCTGCCAAAAAAGTCCTTAAGTTTATTGAAGTTCTTGAGGATGACGATGATATCCAGAATGTATATCACAATCTGGAGATAACGGATGAACTGGCGGCTGAACTCGAATAGACAAGGGGTAAGGCAGGCCGTTTTTATTTTCCTCTTATGTTCAGGTATTTTCTGAAGCTGATTTATTAATTTTGCCGAATGATCCGGAAAGCACTTTTTATTTTAAGCCTTTTATCGCTGGTGATCCTCGACAGTAATGCCCAGGGTTTTATAAGCACGGGAGAACTCTTCAGGAGGGATGCGGCAAGTGGTGCCGGACGGCTGAGGATCGACCAGGATCCTATGATCGATTCACTGATTAGCAGGTATATTACCTCGGCAAGATACTCTGGTGGCATGGACGGCTACAGAATTCAGTTCTTCAGCAGTCCGAACCGTACAGCCAGAGAGGAGTCGGGCAAAGCCAGACAGGAGTTTATTAACAAATTCCCTGAGCTTGAGACCTACGCTTTCTTTGATCCTCCCAGTTATTACAAGGTTAGGGCAGGCGATTTCCGAAGTAAAGCGGAAGCTACAAAGTATCTTCTTATGGTTCGTAAAGTCTTCACGGGGGCTTATCTTGTTCCCGATAAGATAAATTTCCCGGACCAGATTAAAAACTAAATATGAGCGACAGTATCAAACACGAATGTGGCATCGCAATGTTAAGATTGCGAAAGCCGCTGGAATACTATTTGGAAAAATACGGTTCATGGGACTGGGGCCTGCAGAAGATGTACCTGATGATGGAGAAACAGCACAACAGGGGTCAGGATGGAGCGGGGATAGCCGGAATTAAGATGAATGTGTTACCCGGGCACCGTTATATCTTCCGCCAGCGATCCAACAAAGTCAATCCCATAAAGGAAATTTTTTCGCTTATTTATGAGGATATAGAGGTTCTTAGGACCAGACATGGAAAAGACCTCAGGGATCCTGAATTCGTAAGGAAAAATGTGCCCTATTCTTGCGACATCTACCTCGGTCACCTGCGTTACGGCACTTTTGGCAACTATAATATAGACTACGTTCATCCGGTAAGCCGGGAAAACAACTGGAGGTCGCGCAACCTTGTCCTTGCCGGTAATTTTAACTTAACCAACGTGGGCGAGATCTTCAGAAGCCTGATCGACCTCGGACAGAATCCGGTTGACTTTTCAGATACGGTAACCATCCTTGAGAATTTAGGTCACAGGCTTGACGAGGAAAATGAAAGGGTATTCAGGATCTTCAAGGAACAGGGATATTCAAAAAGAGAGATCACTCCACTTATAGAAAAAAACCTCGACCTGGTCACTGTACTTAAAAAGGCAAGCCGTAACTGGGACGGAGGTTATGCC
This sequence comes from Bacteroidales bacterium, assembly GCA_034003165.1. Lineage (GTDB taxonomy): Bacteria > Bacteroidota > Bacteroidia > Bacteroidales > VadinHA17 > LD21. The sequence goes on from JAVEZD010000037.1 coordinate 13,235, forward strand.
ATGGCAGGAATGGTTGGACACGGTGACGCTTTTGTAATGAGAGATCCGGCTGGCATAAGACCGGCATTCTACCATATAAACGATGAAATAGCTGTTGTTGCTTCTGAAAGACCGGTTTTGCAGACCATCTTCAACCTTAAGGCAGATGAGGTTATTGAACTTCCTCCGGCTTCTGCGATTGTAATCAGGGCCGACGGAAATATATCGGTCGAAAAGATAAGGGATGAGACCGTTACACGGAAATGCTCCTTCGAGAGGATTTACTTCTCAAGAGGGACCGACAGGGATATCTATCAGGAAAGGAAAAAACTGGGTGAACTGCTTACTGATCCTGTCCTTAAAGCCGTTGGTTATGATGTTGAAAACACTGTCTTTTCTTATATCCCCAATACTGCTGAGAGTGCTTTCTACGGACTTGTTAAGGGCGTTGAGGATTATCTGAACAGATCAAAAACAGAAGAGATAATATCGCGCAAGGACACTCTTACAAGGGATGAACTCGAAAAGATAATTGGCCAGAGACCAAGGGTTGAAAAAATAGCAGTTAAGGATGTCAAGCTCAGGACTTTTATTTCGGAGGACGCAGGGAGGGATGACCTGGTGGGCCATGTATACGATGTGACCTATGGTGTAGTCCGCAGTAATATTGATAACCTGGTGGTGATTGATGATTCGATTGTCAGAGGAACAACTTTGAAAAAAAGTATCATTAAAATACTCGACAGACTCGATCCCAGAAAGATTGTTGTAGTTTCCTCTTCACCCCAGCTAAGGTACCCCGACTGTTATGGGATTGATATGGCAAGGCTGGGCGACTTCATCGCCTTCAGGGCAGCTATCGAAATTCTTAAGGAGACAGGCAGGGAGTCTCTCATAAGGGAGGTCTACGACAGTGCAAGGGAAGAGCTTAAGAAACCTGTAGGTGAGATCAGAAACCTTGTTAAAGAGCTTTACAAACCACTCTGCCCCGATGATATATCAGGCAAGATTGCTGAAATGCTCAGGACTGAGGATATAAATAGCCGGGTGGAGATCGTGTTTCAGTCTATTGAAGGGTTGCATCAGGCATGTCCCGGACATCTGGGTGACTGGTATTTTACAGGTAACTATCCGACTCCCGGGGGCAACAAGGTAGCCAACCAGTCATTTGTCAACTATATGGAAGGGAGAAACATAAGAGCTTACTGATTCTCGTGCGAAAACCAGGTTATCTCAAAATCCTTTTTGTATGATGCAAGATGCCTGTTTATCTTTTCAACATAAATATCCCGGAGGGTTATCATAATCCCCGTTTCTTCAACATTGCCGAAATGATGGTTTATAAAGGTACCGAAGGTCCTCATAGTCGGCGATAAGCCCATATAGGCGTTTATAAGCGGTGGTATGTTCTCGTTGAGATTCCTTACTTCGCGTGAGAGTATCTTGTAGTTATCCTTGTACCTCCATCCCCTGAACAGTTTTCTCATCTCTTCCTCATGGATATCGATGTCGGCAGGCTCCTTTGGCACTACAAGCCTGTCAGGATCACTGAAATGCCTTCGGAGGAAATATAGAATCATATTCCTTGCCTTCTGGTTGAAATGCGGGTACATTGTAACCTTTCCGAAGAGATATTTTATTTGATGGTTGTCGAGAACCAGAGCTCCCAGCCCGTCCCAGAGGTTGTCAAGGGCAAAAAGGCTCTTCCTGCCCATTGTCTTCGACTGATAATCGGGATGGACAAATGAACGACCAAGTTCCATGAGATGAGGAAAATACCTGGTCATAAACTTCTCGGAGAAGTTGAAATATGATGATGAGGCAAGTTTTGTTATATCACACTCCCTGCAGTCTTTCGGATTAAGAAAAAACCTGTATCCTCCAATTATCTCATGGTTTTCAGGATCCCATACAATAAGTTGCTGCTGCGGAGAGTCCGGCATGGTATCAAAATGGTCAATATCAAGCCCTTCACCCGTACCACCCCCTGCATGCCTGAATGTTATCTCCCTGACCCTTCCTACCTCCTGCATAAGTACAGGAGAACTGTTGTTGTCGAAAATATAAACTTCGTTGTTGGCATTGTTGGTCCGCCTCAGAAGTCTTTCTTTTGTCAGTTCTGCCATGATCTGGTCAAGAGGCAGCCTTTGGGCAATTGGTTCCATGAAAATGAAGAAATTATTTGTACTAAATTTCCAAAAAAAAACGGAAAAAGAAGGCGCAATGTAGAAATTTTTTCAATATGATATCAGGCTATGGTTTTCGGGACCAGAGAATAACTAACCATCTTAACCCAGTCGGCCCATTCAACCGCTTTCTTTGTTGTGTCAAAGGTCTTCCACGAAATTGGAGTCCCGAAGGTAAGACTGATGGTTTTTCCCTGCTGGCGGAACAACTCATCAACCAGATACAACATCTCAATATTGGCTTTGATGCCAAGGAACTTCCTTATGTTTGACAGTTTATAGAAAAACTCCGAGTTCCTTCCCGAAAAAAAACATGGCACCACATCTCTCTGGTATTGAACAGATTTTACAATAAAACTCTTATGCCATTTGAGATCCCTTATAACTCCTTTCTTTTTTCTTGAACAAAGTCCTGCGGGAAAATAAAGGATTTGGTTGTCAGAGGCATACGCGTCCTCAAGGAGTCTGGCCGAAGTCCTGTCCTGGGCCCCGTGCTTATTAACCGGAAGAAAGATGCCCGAGAGGTTGGTGATGTTCATCAGTATGTCATTAACAGGAAACTTAAGGCCTGACAGGTGCTTTGACAACTCATGTATGAAAACCAGACCGTCAAGTCCCCCAAGAGGATGATTGGATACGAAGATGTACCTTCCTGCAGAGGGTATGTTCTCCCTGCCCGTTACACTGTATGTGATACCGAAATAATCAAGTCCGGCCTGAATAAACCCGGCATCTTTCAGATGACCGTGTTTTTCCAGGAAATCATTGAGCTCGTCCTGGTGAACTATCCTCCTGAGATAGTTTATCATGAAGCCGGGGATGAGCCTCTCAAGTGATGGGTTCTTGGACCTGAGCACTTCTCTTACATCAATCTTCATTATTTCATGCTTCTTGTCTTCCTGAACGTCAGTCATAAACCAGTCTTTACAGCGTCAAAGTTATGATTTTTGAATTTATTGTGATAATGTCAAAGAGTTATTACTGCATACAACACTGCATTACAGCCTCCGGCTTTCGGCAATTGATGAGCGAAGAAGCTGTCAGGGGGTAACATACCTGACTGTCAGGTTATGGTCGCAGATAAAAGTTATCAACAATATGATAAAAAAAAGTGGAGTAAAGTGGGGCGAAGTGGATATTTTTTGCTTATTTTAGCATTTTAATTCCGGAAATAGTTTATGGCCACATTTATAGGTGATTACACGTGCAAAGTTGATGTCAAGGGAAGGATAATCCTGCCCGTGGCTTTCAAGAAGCAGATGCCTGCTGCCGCACAGGATCACTTTGTGGTGCGAAAAGACATCTTTGAGAACTGTCTTGTGCTGTATTCTTTGGATGACTGGAACAGGCAGATTGAAAAGATACGGAAGAGGATCAATCCTTATAACCGTGAGCATAACATGTTCCTGAGGAATTTTTTTAAAGGGACGGCCGAACTGGCCCTTGATAACAACAACAGGATGCTTATCCCAAGGAGACTGTTTGATCTGATAGGAGCGGAGAGGGATGTGGTGCTTGCCGGTCAGGATGGCAGAATAGAGATTTGGGCGGCAGAAGAGTATGAAAGGATCGGAATGTCTGCCGGTGATTTTGCCGATCTGGCTGAAAAACTTATGGGTGGAAATATAAATGAGTCTGGTGAGTAATGGTCTATCATGTACCTGCATTGCTTGATGAGAGTATTGAAGGTCTCCATATCAGTTCTGACGGAGTCTATGTCGACGTCACCTTTGGTGGAGGCGGCCATTCATTGCAGATACTTGAGAGACTTCGGACGGGCAGGCTGATAGCCTTCGATCAGGATGAAGATGCGGCTGCCAATGTCCCCTCTGATGATCGGTTCCTTTTTCTTAATCAGAACTTCAGGTTCCTCAAAAACAATCTCCGCTATAATGGTATAGATCAGGTTGACGGGGTCATCGCCGATCTGGGAGTGTCGTTTCATCAGTTTGACGTTCCCGGACGGGGTTTTACCTTCCGTCAGGATGCCCCGCTTGACATGAGGATGAACCGTTCAGCAGCCACAACAGCAGCTGATCTGCTTAACGGACTTGATGAGGCCGCTCTGGCAGATATCTTCTATAAGTATGGTGAACTGACAAATTCAAGAAGGATAGCCAGAGAGATTGTTAAGGCCAGACTTGAGCGGCCTGTCACGACCGTGAACGATCTCACAAGGGCAACGGGGGCTCTTGCACCTCCCGGACAGCATCATAAGTTCTACGCAAAATTGTTTCAGGCGCTTCGGATAACTGTAAACCACGAGATGGACTATCTGAAAGAGATGCT